>NZ_CEVXFV010000007.1:0-126149 GCF_982396655.1 Cellulosilyticum sp.
CCTAGAAGAAATACTTCGACTTGGAAAAACTTAGGCTTAAATTAACGGCTATGATTTCCCAATATAGAAACAATAAAAAATCCAAAAAGACAGAAACGTTTGATAAAGACAATAAAAATCTATAATTCTCGTAAAGCTGCTTTTGATGCATATTTTGATGGAACAGCAATTGAAAAGATTAAATACGAAAATGAAAAAGGGGAATCTCAACATCTATCTTATGCTGAAATAAATAGATGGATGAAAAGATGCCTAGAAACAACTGCTACAGGCAATATTTATGGCTACACTGGTCTAATTCCTTATTATCATATTGAACCATATAAGCGAACTAAAAGCTGTAAAGATGAGATGAGTACCAGCGGACAATCTGGAATTTTTACTAGGTTTCTTAAGCTTCATCCCGAAATAGATGACATGATTAAACAGAAATATCTGGCTGGTGGGACATCAGAAATTAAGACAAAAGGTACTAAGGTGAAAGATATTTATAAAGAAATGATGACTATGTGTGCGGATATGAACCTTTATAATGAGTACCCACTCAATCGAGATGGTTTAACAAAGCATCCTGGGAAACGTGCATTATATGATTATTTAAAGAAACTTAAATCGTCTTATTATAGCTCGTATGCAAAATATCATCTTACTAAAGATGCCGCTACTTTAGCAGCTACAACTGGAGCTGGTCAAAAAAATAATCCTTTACCCGTAGATCTCTTCCAAATAATAGAAATCGATGAGCATACTATTGATGGTAAATTTATCATTGATTTATCAACTTATGAAGGAGATGGTTTCAAAGAAGTAGTAGATAATATTACATTAATTACAGCTGTTGACCGTAATAGTCAGGCTTTGATAGATTATCATGCAGTTCCGGGAAAAGGCTTTACTTCACAGGATATTATGAGATGTATCATTAACTGTCTTATTCCACATAAAAGAATGACATTTAATGTTGAGGGATTTAAGTATCCAGCAGACGTATGTTTTACATCAGAAGTAGCTCCAGAAATGGAATGGGCAACATTTGGACAAATTATGTTTGATAATCATATAACACACAAAGCTGTTGAAATTCGTCACTTCCTCGAAAATGAACTAGAGGTGCATGTCAATTATGGGCCTCTAGCTCATCCTACAGTAAGAGCTTACATTGAAAAATCATTCGATCTTTTAAAAGAGAATGTGTTTACTAAATTACCTAGTACAACTGGAGGCAGTAAAGATAGTCCTTTACGTAATAATCCAGAGGAACAAGCAGTTAAATATGGTATAACTTTTAATGATGCTAAACAAATCATTGAGCTAGGCATTGCTAATTATAATGTATCTCATAAGATGGGTAACTATAATATGACACCAATTCAAACTATAAAAAGCAGACTAAGTACCGGAAGAATTCCAAAAACCTTAGAAGAGTATAAGCGATCTAAAGTTACCACAATTACAAATAAAGTTAGTGTAACTGTTCTTGGTGATTTAGAAAAAGGAAGAAATCCCTATGTCAATTACAAATATGCACGATATACTTCAAAAAAATTAGCAGCAGAAAAATCTTTGATAGGTGAAAACTTAACACTTGTTATTAATATTGATGATGCCCGTTATGCAAAGGCCTATAAACAAAATGGAGAATATCTTGATACATTAACTGCAAATGGAAAATGGGGGGTTATAGAACACACGCTCAATTTCCGTATCAAGTTATGCACATTAAGGAATGAGGGCGAACTTGATTTCTTAGATACAGATGATTTTATGGAAGTATATAAACAGTATATAAGTAAACATCATAATGCAAAAGTTGCTAATGACTTTATTAGAGATGCAGAAGAAGAAATTGCACGTTCAAGTAAAAATGCAGAAATCCCAGAGGTTGTAAAAGGAGAAGATGAAATCAGTATTGACGCATTAATCCCAAATGCTGATGATAAAACTACCTTTATGCAAGAACAAAATCAAGCTACTTCCAAACTTAAAAACACTGGATTATTTGAACAATTAAGTAAAGATATGCAGTTTAAATTTTAGGAGATGATAATATGAGCGAAAAAACACAATCAGACAATACTAATGAAAATAATAGAGCAGTACATCCTGATATTCCTAAGGGAACCCATCCTATATTTACAGGGGAATATGTTATCATTAGCGATGCTATTATGCTACTAGTTCAAAATGTACTGTTTTGGTTATCTAGCCGTAGTCCAGGCTCAATTATTTATGGAATTTATCGCTGTGGTAAAAGTGTTGCAAAAAAAGTATTAATTAGAGCTATTCATACTACCTTTAGTGAGGAGATTCCTATATTCTCTATTTCTTGCACAGGAGGTAAAAGCGTAAATGAGAACCGCTTTTTTGGTGATATTTTAAGTGGATTAGGTTTAGCACTTAAGAATAGAGAAAAACCAGAAGAAAGAAGAGAACGCATCATACGCTATTTATTAGAAGCAAGTCATCATGCTAACTCAAAGAAAATTATCCTTTTTATAGATGAAGCTCAAAATATGAAACCTTTAGATTACGTGTTATTGATGGATATTTATAATCGTTTAGAAGATAATAACATCAATTTGAATGTTATTCTAATAGGCTCAATGGAGCTAAAGGATACAATGGATTTGTTTATCGCACAAAAGAAAATGTATATTATTGGACGATTTATGATTAATGAATATAATTTTAAAGGTCTTCAAAATCTAGAGAATATCGTTACCTGTCTAAAACAATACGATTCTCTCTGCTATCCACAAGATAGTGGATGTACCTTTACACAGTATTTCTTCCCACAAGCATACGAAGACGGCTATCGCCTTACGGATGATGCAGAACTCATTTTTAAACTGATTACCGCTGAATTAGAGAAAAGTATTCATTCACCTGACCTGAACATTCCTATGCTGCCATTTGTTCAAACAATTAATAACTGCTTAATTAAGATAGGCTTTGAAGGAGAATGTAAATACAAACCAAGCAGTGAAGACTGGAAGGAAGCAGTTGATATGGCTAATTTGAGAAAATATCGTTATTAGTATCGTCAAATTATAGAAAGCAAGGTGATTATAATGATTTATACTTGGGACGATTCATGAGTTCAACCTTATGAATCATCATGGTGCACACTACAGAAATTTCAATTTGCAAACGCCCTTTCTCTTGGGCAGTTACTTCAGTTTCTACAAATTCATTTAGAAAAGAGTAGAATACCAATCTATGACTATATGCATCTAATTGATACTTTAAGTAAGATAGACTATAAGTTAGTGGAACATCAAGCAGCCTCACTAAAATTATTACTGGGTCAATACTACAGTAAATACGCTATACACAGATACTTTCATCCTTTCTTGTGCTATTGTCCTGAATGTATGAAGGTAGGTTATCACGCTTGGTTCCATCAAAGTATCTTTGCAAACGAATGTCCTATCCATCATATTCCCTTACGATATACTTGTCCGAAATGTAAACAACCTATATTACTAGATTTAGTAGGTAATAGGCAAAATCATGCTTACAGCTGCAAATGCGGATATAATCTGTTAAATACATGTAATTCCTCTAAAATACTTTCTAAGTGGTTTTCACAAAATATAGCTTCACAACTTTCAAGGTGCGACTATGAAAAGTTATCCTTGTCTCATAAAAAGTTTGTTTCACTATATTATTATGATGACTTAGATTTCAAAAGTCACAAACGCACGTATATTCCTTTAAATGATGGTGTAACTGTAGCGAAGATAACTACAGCCTCTCTAAAATCATCCAAATTAGTGTTATCAGAAAGAGAACGACTTATGCACTTTATATTGCTCTATAAAAGTACCCTAAAGGGCATTGCAAAATACTTACGTAAAATGATCCCTAAAATGAGTTCTCGCATTAAATATCTGAAAAAAGCCATCACATATAACATTTCTACTGAAATTATCCCTAGTGAAGATATTGCGGCATATACCTATCTTATGTGGCGAAGAGATATAGAAGGGCACTTATCGTACCAGACGGTTCATTCGCACTTAGAGTCATCAAGCCGTGCTTCTGGGTTAGAGGGTTATAATAATTTAATTTGTAACAGTATGCTATTTCAATACTTTTGAAATGAACTAAATGCTTATACTGGAGAAGAACTGGAGTTAAAATTCGCGGTTATAGCACCTGTATTAGCGAATATGATGCTTCGTCATTATTTAAATTGGAAGGAGTATATTCTTACATTGCCTCTAAATACCATATATTCTCAAGCACAAGCCTCTCATGCAATTCCATATATGTTTTCTGCTTATATGATTCAAGAGATTTCTAATAACACTTTTCAAATTAATGCATTCCCAATAACAACATCTCAAATATAGGAGGATAGTATGAATACAACTAGACTAAACAACCTTAAATATATAGATGGTAGTATACTACTGCATGATAGCTGCACAATAGAACCGCCCGTAATGAGTGAAATTGTAAGTCGTATTAAACAATCCCTATATTCAGATGAGCCTATCTACCTTATTTATGCTGATATTTTCTGTGGTTCAGCAGCTGTAGAGGTTACGCTTAATCAAGCGTTACAACAACAGCTCCATTCAACAGCGATTATCTTTGAAACATTAAGCTATGGACATTATGTTTCAAATAATAAAGAACTTCCGTGTGATCTATTGTGTAATCTAGAACATGGTTTATGGACTGTGGGCAATGCTGAGGCATTATTTACACGATTAACAAGGTATCTTATATTTCTTTCATTGAAGACTCATAAAACACACATTATTCTTATAGTTAAAGCCGCACAAAATTTACATCAAGACAGCTTAAATGTTCTTTTAAAGTTAGTTCATAAACTAAAAGAAGAGCATGTCAAATTGTTTTTAGTATTAGTTGGAGAAACTCTAGAATTGAGTGAGTTAATATCACATTACCCATTCTATGAAGACGGTATAAATCAACCTAATAGCTATCGACTGACGCCAGTTAAATCAGAAGACTTATTTGAAACGATACTTAAACAGTTCGATGTATGTTTGACGGGCGATTACTTTCCTATCGCATATAAAGAGGGCTACAGACTTTGCAATGATCGGCAAATCCTGTTTGAGGCTTTTAGAAATGCTTCTGCAGAAACAGCAGCAGTGTTTACCGGTATTCCTTATGAAATCCTTCTAGATACAATCTATATTTGTATGGGTTTAAAGGGCATAGATGGTGAAAACAAATATTGGCCGTCAGTTGAAGATTGGGTAGAATGCATTAGATACACTTCATATCAAAGGTACATTCAAAAGGTAAATTTATCGTGTTAATTACGCTTGAAATAGGTTTTATCGACTAAATCCTTACTTTGACAACCTAGTAATTTTGAAATGGTATCAATAGAGGCGTTATTATTTGCTTGTTTCAGTGCAAAGTATTTTCTTAATGTATGTGTTGTAATGCCATTTTCATTTAGAGATAGTGCTTTTAATAACTCTCCAATATTCATCAGTCTATGGCGTGAACTATTTAAAAAAAGTGCCTTTTCATCCTTAACATCAAATCTTTTTCTATCTTCCATATATAATGTCATAATTTGTTGTAGATGAGCAGACATAGGCAGCAGCGTCGGTTGATTATGACGTTTTACTTTAATATACTGATTTTCAAGATTAACATCCTCCACATTTAGGAGTTTACATTCGGACATCTTTATTCCTGTTTCCATGAACAAAGTTATAAGAGCTAAATCTCTTAGCTCAGAATAGATTTTATGAGATGGTGGTTTTACAGATTGCTCATAGATTGTATATAAGGTAGTATATGCCTCATCTACTTTAGAGAGGATTTCGTTATCATCAATATGAACAATATCTGAAACCTCACTAGAGATAGACATATTAGATAGAAGTTTGCAAGGATTACTTTCAATCAGTTGCTGATCTGCAAGATAGCCAAATAGCATACGCAGTGAAGAGAGGTTTCGGTTATAAGAAGACCTAGAAAACTTACTAAGATATGTTGTAATTTGAGTGTCTGTTACGGTAGCTAAAGTTAAATGGTCCAGTTGAGATACTTGTTTATTACTGTAGTAGTTTTCTATAAGGTACTCAAAAAACTTACTTATATCATTAACATACTCAAAAGTAGTGGAAGATGACCTACTTGCTTTGAGATGCTCTATAAAGAGATTCATAAAAGCTGGAAGTTCTTTCTTCTTATCTTCTAATTTTATTTCAGCGTTTTGTTCACGAATTAAGTTACTGCTTGATTTGTTCATTATTTATCACCTAGTACGTAGTATTAGATTGGTTCTATAAAATTATTCTATATGCAGCAAGGAGACGACATCAAATGATTACTTGGGATAACGATTGGATTAACTTATACGAATCACCATGGTCAGTTTTAGAGAAGATAAAATATGCTAATGAAATCACTATAGATGATTTAGTGGAAGTCTTGGGGGTTAATCCTAGTTTAGAAGAAAACAGCAACGCATTCAGTACTTGTGCAGAGCTCATTAAGCAAATAGAGATTCAACTCAATGAGACCATCACTACAAGCTTTCTTGAAGATACGCAGCAGGCATTAGGGTCTTTTTTCAATGAAAAGGATTTGGTAAAGTACTTTCGCCCATTTGTTACTTATTGTCCTATATGTATTAAAGAGGGATATCATTCGATTTATCATCAACTCATTTTTAAAAATGAATGTTTTATACATCATGTACCCTTAAAAATTGGGTGTCCCAATTGTGGTTGGAAAATCCCTTTTAACCAACCAGCTAATAGGTTAAAGGGATTTAACTGTATATGCGGCTATAACTATTTATCTAAAAGCAGTTTTACTGAAGTACTTATTTCATGGAATGACTTTAGCAGTAATCAATACAGTCTCTCTGATCTATTATCAAAACCAGAATTAGAGAAGCATAGTTACCTATACTATTTAGCACCAGCGGTAAATCATTTGCAATTGGATGCCACTAATAAAGAGCGTATTATTTCAAAGGATATTAGGACACTTGCTCATGTAGCACTGCCAATAAAAGCATTTAGTTGTACCGCAGCAACTGTAGCTATTGAAAAAGATCTTGAGTATTTATATACCTTATATATTAATGCCTATAAAGCTATTGCAAAGCATTTAAGAAATGTAATTCCTTCCATCAATAACTACGTTTCGCATTTAAAAAGTATAGAACTGCTCCTTAAACATAATCTAGGAAACAACAGTAATTACACCTATCAATCTATTTCAGTTGAAGGATTTGCCTATTTAATGTGGCGAACAGACGTTGAAGGGCATCATAGTTATTCCACTGTACATTCAAGATTAGATTACAGAGAATTAAACCCTAACTTCGATGCTATGAAAAATATCTTAAACCATAGTAAGTTATTCTATTTCTTCTACAAGGAGTATAAGAAGCAGAGCCAAAACAAACTACACATAAGTAATGCAGCCTTTTGGGAATCATTAGAATATGTTATGTATGTCTATGTATGGGTACATTATCAAAACTGGTACAAGCATGCTCAATTTCTAAAGAGAGAAAGAGCAGAAGAGAGGATTAATATTAGTGAAAGTATTCCATATCAACTACCAGGTATTTTAGTTGAAGAAATAGATAAAGAAGTACAATTATACTTATTTTTAAAAAATGCATATGAATAGGAATAACATTAGATCTCATGTTGCCTTAAAAATGAGTAAAAAAACAGCATCACATCATAATTCGACAAATATTTCAGTTGTTATAATATAAAATTAGAACATGACATGCTGCTGATATTCTTATTAATAAGAATATCGATAGTATAAAAAGAGGTGAATTAGATGATTTCAATAAATAAAAGTGATTTTTTTAAGCTAATAGAATTTGCTTTAGAAGAATATAGCGGAAGAAACACCTTAAACCGAGTATTAACGGTAGATGATAAATTAACTCAACGATTTGGGTCAATTTTTGCAGAGGTTTCTATAATAGTAGCAGATAAGCAGCATCTTTACGTAAGACGATATGAAGTAAAGGATACTAAAGGAAATACGATAGTAAGTTTTATTTTAGGACATGTTGCTATGCTATTTTCAGTAAGTACTCGAAAATTTAGAGAAGAACTCCTTAGTATATATTCTATAAAGGGTGTTATTACACTCAAACAACGTATGTTTAAGCATATTACTACACCGATGGCAGTAATAGTGTTGAACAAGGATAAAGGATCTACATGGTTTACATCTGTGGAAGACATAAATATTTTTATAGATATACTACTTGGAAATATTCCAGATGAACAGAAAATATATCATTCAGATTCTATTTCCGTTGAAAGTATGATGCCGGAATATTATAACGGAGATGATCAGATAATTGAAGATAGTATGAATGAAAAAGAAACAACAGAGCTTGGTAAAATCGCAGTAATTATTAATGGTAAATGTGCTAAGAAGGAAGATTTTGTTGAGATAGGAATACCATATTTGAGAGCAAGAGATATACAGGATGGAAAGATTAAGTTACCAAAAATATGTATTGATCCTAATAAAGCCTCAATATTTTCAAAACAATTGCTTCAAGAGGGAGATATCCTCCTAACTAAATATTTTAAGCAGAATAAATTAATACGTATTACCTCTGCTGATACACCAGCTATTGCATCGAATAGTTTTTTTATTATCCGCCCGTATGGTGTATCTGAAGGCTATTTGTATAGATATCTTAATAGTAAAACTGGAAGTAATATTTTCAATAAACAGTTAAATAGGATTCAAAAGGGCGAAACAATTCCTTTTGTAACACTTAGAGATTTGGCCCATATACGTGTCCCAATTTATGATAAGCAAACTATGCAAGATATTGAAGGTATTGATAGTCTTGGCACATTTGAAACTATTAATATGACTAAACGATTAGTTGAAAATAACAAACGTGGTTTTGATTTAGAAAAAGAAGTATATGAAAAGTTAATAAAAGCTGGATGGTCTCAAGAAATGCTATTGAATGAGAACGAGAGAGAATCATGGATTTCAATCGATAAGAATAGGAAATGGAGGCCTGACTTTGTTTATGAACTACCTGATAAGCGTCGAGTATATATAGAAGTTAAAACAGATTTAACTCATGTAAAGCCTGAATGGGTACTGGCAATACAGAAACTTTTATATGGTAATAATAATTGTTTTTTTATCCTTACAACAGGTATGTATTATGAGGTACATGTAACTGGAATAGATAGTTCGTTGAAATTGCTTCAGACACCTACAATTACTGAGATATTAAGGTGGGAAAAGGAGATGTGTTAGAATGGATGTTGCTCAAGCCTATTCAAATGAAATGTTAGAAATGCTCCTCGAAAAAAATGATCAAATCTTTGATTTACTACAGTATCTTATAAAGAATGCTAATAATATAACCCAGATTGCAGAAAAAATTGATTCTAAGATGGATGTTGCCTTAGAAAGACTTAATGGACTTGAAGTAGATTTGGGTGATTTGAAAAATGAAAAGCGTGAAATTGAACAAAAGTTTATACTAATGACATCTAAACTATCTAAATGGGATAGTTCTATTGGACAAGATGCTTTGGAGGATTATTATGCATTGGCTCAAAGCATGTATTCTAATTGGGAAGATTTAGATGCTTTGACTAGAAAATTTATTCCTTTAGCAGAATATCTATATTCTAAACTTCAGAAATATGATAAACCAGATTACTCCCCCGTTATTCTAGAATTATGTAGAGCAATTGAGAATGAATTTCTACTAAAGATTTTTAGAAAATATACTTTAGATGTTGTACAGCGTAAAGGTAACTGTTTAGATGAATTTTTGGCTAAAGATAAAGCTAATTATAGGTTAAAAAATAAAACAGATTTATTTGCAAAAGCTATTACAAAAGCTCAGAAGACAAAAAAACCAGAATACACATTAGGTCAGATGAATACAATTTTATCTATTATAAACCAAGAAAATTTAGTACAAATAAGTCCATTATTACAAGATTTTAAGGATTATCTAAAAAAGAATACAGAAGTACAGAGATTATTGGATAAGAAATATATTGATAACATAGATGATATTGTTAAAAAGTATCGTAACCCATCAGCACATCCAGAATTGATGTCACTTGAGAAAGCAACTGAGTGTCGCGAGATAATGCCAGATAGATTGGACTATCTTATGGACTGTATGAATAACTAAATAGTATAGTAGAAGGTTTTATAAATAGTTAACTTATCGGTTTACCGCCATTAGATGAGCAGAAAAGAATTGTGGCTAAAATTGAAGAGTTGATGCTATGTTGCAAACAGTTAATTAAAATAATGCTTATAAGTTATAAGTGAATATATATTGTCAAGAAATTCTTGACACTATATTAGTAAAGTAAATGGGGGGATAGTATGAGGATGTTAGCCGGTAGAGAAACATGGAATAGACTTCTTAATTGGGACCGTGGACAAGCTGCAGCAGAACGATTGGCTGCACTAATATTAGCAAGTGATGGATTTCATAACATTGATCCATCACATCCTTTAGGTGGAAAAGACGGACTTAAGGATATGGTTCTTTCTAATGATGGGAAAAAGTGGATTGGGGCAGTATATTTCCCAAGAGGGCAAAAGAATTTTCAGGATATCAAAGATAAATTTATTCATGATCTTGAAGGGGTACATACTAACGGAGCAAAAGGTATTGCATTCATAACCAATCAAGAAATTAGATTAGCTGAAAGAAAAATTCTTACAGAGATTGATAGAAATATAGATGTTAATATCTATCACTTAGAACGATTAGCCTCATTACTTAATATGCCTATCAATTATGGCGTTAGAATGGAGTTTTTAGAGATAGAAATGGAAAAAGAAGAACAGCTAAGCTTTTTTGCAATGCAAGATAAACGAATTACAGAACTTGAAACCGTCTTAAAAAGGGTTACTATTGGGCTAGAAGAATTTAAGCAAATTCAAGGTAATACTGTAGCAATGAAACAAAGTTTGCAAACATGTTTTAAGGAAGAAAATACTCAAAATGAGGAATCTACAGAAGCTGATTATTATGAGGGTGATAGTTATGAAGATAAAACAAGAGCTATAGATGAAATAGTAAGAGCTATAGATGAACTATTTGATAAAATTTGGTTTGATCGACATTTATCATTAAGATATCGTATTGAAAATAAAGGAGAATATGTAGATCCTAAGATTTGGAAAGATGCTTTGAAAGCTGCTCAAAAAGTTATTGATAAATTTGGTGAAGATAATCTGGGACCATACAGTGATTTTGAGTGGGGAATGCTAAATGGCAAATTATCTGCACTCAGATGGGTACTAGGCGATGAATGGGATATGCTTGATACATAAATGTATATTTATATGTCGATTTATTTTACATAGTTTCTAATAGCTTATGTAGAAGAAGATAGATAATCAATTTTCATAGCATACCTATATTATCAATGATTTCTTGTAGAAAGGGGGTGAATAGTGTGACAGATTTTGAAGAACAAGTAATTAAATTATTAAAAAAAATACTTAATAAGTTAGATGAAATTGAAAGTAATACAGGCGACGTTTACTACACAAAAAGTGAATGTGAGACAATTAATACTAATTTAGGAGAAGTGCTAGAAAAACTAAAAGATATAGAACATGATATAACACATCCAGAAGAATATACAGAATAAAATACATATATGGGCTACCAGGACACTGATAGCCCTTTATTTTTAATCATTTAAGTATATATACATTTAATCATGGAAAAGAATTTTTCAAAAAAGAAAGAAGTAGGTAAATTTAATTTATGAGCTGAAATAGAGGAAGAACATAGAAGAGAAATGGGGAAACAGAATATAGATCTACTTACTAAATAATAGAAGTTGGCACAATCCAAATATAAAGACAAATGGGATGTATCAAAGTTATTAATTAGTACAATATATTTCTGTATACATATTATAAAGTAAAAATGAGGTAAAACTCTATATATTATGTATGCCTAGTAACATACATAATATATAGAGTTTTACCTCACAAATTAAACCTAGAATTACAATAACTCTAAATAATTACCACACAAATAATTACCATCTAATAACTATAAACTTTTACCTACCTGAAAATAAAGGTTAAGTGCTAAGGATTCTGGATAAATTAGCTAAAACAATCTTATCTATAAAGTTTTACCTCAAAAGTGAAAAACTTTTACCTCGCTGATCATTTACTATTATATAATATTCTAAAATTAAATGAAGCTAAGGGGACTGGTAGTCGCTTTAATTTTTTAGAATTTGCAAATAATACATGGCAAAGAGAACATGTTTTTGCTGCTTATAGCATAGAACTATTCGTAAAACCGGTGTTTCGCGAATAGTTGTATGCTATAAGTAAATCGCTCTTCTTATATCACCTATAAGGAATCTTGTTCTGCTGCTGAGCAATTTGCTTTATAGGTGGTCTCAATTTATTTTCCTATAGGATGCCATTTAAAATCTGAATCTCTCAATATAGTTGTTCCTTCTGGATAACCATACTGATAAAGAGCTTTGCCTTTTTGATCTACTCCTATAATATCCATAGTATTTACATTAGATAGAGCTGTTTTAAATGCTTCTGGATTATCAACAAAGTTCTCTATACTATATATACAATATAGTATAGAGAACTTTATAAGTATTACATTTCTAGTAAATTAGGCATAGATAATTATTGTTTTGCGAATAGCTGTATACTATAGTAGATGCTTAGTGCTGTATTAACTTATAGGTCTAAAGCAATATGCAGCAGTTTCACTATTGTTACTACTTGTTTGAGGGGCATCACTTAAATCAACAGGTGGCTGATACTCGGTAGTCATATCAACTACAATACCAGCTGGCGTTGATTGATTCATATCTATTTGCGTTTTCATTAAATTCAAGCTTTCTAATTGAGGATTTTCCCACCTTTTTTTACAGCACATGATTTTCCCAACTCCTTTCTCTGTTTATCAATGAATAATTTGAGAATTTTGCAACTTCTACAAAATTTCTCTGTACATCACCACCAGTGATAATATAAGGGCCGCATCTAAGCCATGCATGTGCTAGTAGTGTTTTATCTTTTGCAACACCTAAATATAAGGTGGTGGGAATATTATAATACTTAAGTATCCAGCTAACTACTAAGGCTCTTACTAGACATTTACTTTCCCACGGGGTATATTTACAAGCTAGTAAACTTAAATGTCTTATCCGTTTAATTGTCTGCCAATCTTGTAAGCAAATATTCTTATGAGGAGAATCTTCATTGGGAATACCAATATAAGGTTGATATCTTTTTAGAGGAACTGTAATTATTAGTGCTCTTGCAATACCACTTAAAATAAATGCAACTAAAAATAGTAACTGATCTTTAAAGGGCATATGTATAAAAAGTTGGAACTTTTTTAAAACTCTAATCTTCATTTATACTCACCTACCCTTGTAGCCTATTTTTAACAATATAGTATATGTTCATTAATCTTTTTTAGAACAATCTCTAAACGACATGCTCTTTTTTCTGATCTTGAAAAACTTTAATGAGTAACATAATCTGTTCGTCTATGGTATATTCAGAATCAGGTCTTTGTAATTGGTATACAGGAATTTGCTTAGCAATCATAAGGCACCTTTTAAAGTAGTTAGATGGCATAGATAGATGTTCCCAAATACTACAACGATAAATATTTCTAAATAATATCTTTAACTTTTCTTTACCTTTAATTTCATTTAATTGAAGAGTCGTTCCAATGGCAATTTCTATAATGCAGGTCAAAGGAATTGCATGATTAATAAATTGTTGCTTGACAGGTAACAAATATTTATCACGTTCTTCATCAACTTTTATGTAATTATTAGGTGTATACCCCATTTGTATCATCGCATCTCTACATAATTTTTGCTGTGGAAAAGCTGGTTGAACAATACATTGATTTGCATGATTAAGTGTTGTTACTGAAACATCATCAGCTAAGAAACCATATCCTTGATTTCTAAGTGCAGTAGTTAATGTGGATTTACCTGCGCCGGATTCTCCGGTAACAATAATAGCACCATGATTCATAACAATGGTACCACCATGGAATGCTACTTGCTCGCGTTGTGCTATTAAGCAGCCAAAGGCTGTACCTAATAGATAACCTTTAACAAGTTGGAAGTCCTTATCTTCATCATAATCCACTTCGATAGATGTACCATTTTTTATATGATAAGTACCTAGTCCTTCTACTTCGTACCATATATCGTTAGTAGAAAAATGATAATGAATATTATTTATTTGTGCCTGTTTAATCTCAGCAGATATTGGTTTCTTTATGATAAGAACATCTATATTATCTTGTTCAGAGGACACTATAAGTTCTGTTAGTTCTATTTCTGAAGCAACATGTAAACCATATAATTTATAATGATATAATGAACTTGAGTTATTCATAAGTTTAATCCTTTCTTATAATAGTCTCTTTTATTTTTATGCATAGATACTAATATGTATGTTTCAAAAAATATCTATAGATTAACCTTTTATCCGATTAAGCCAGATGTATACGTTTGAATATACATGTTAGTTTTTTTATATTTTGAGTTTTAATATAAATAAACACCTATTTATTAGTCAATAGGTGTTTATTTATATTATCCTAGATATAACATATGTTATTTATTTTAGCTTACACCACCGGCCCACCATTTACCAGATGTATCATATGTTGTTGCATCATGATCTGTAGTTGGATTAGAGCCTTCTTTTGTTGCATCCAGACTAAGCTGAGACATTACAGGATTATTCCATTGTTTTTTCATTTAAAACCACCCCTATGTTTTGATTTTAGATTAATCTTATGATTAATCTATGTAAACTTATGGTGAACTTAAGTCAAACTTCTTTCTGTGGGATGCGCTTTAACTTATGTTCATAGTTACTTATATGTAAGTCAAGAGAATGTTATGACTAAAATTTATACATGTTAAGCATTTCTTGAATCAAGCTATTATATGATATATAGTAATTAAGCGTTTTGCTATAATATAAATAAGCACCTATTGAACCAGTAGAATTTAATCTATTAGTTCATAGGTGCTTGTTTGTTATTCTAGAGATAGTACATATTATTTATTTTGGCTTACGCCACCAGCCCACCACTTTCCAGTTGCATCATAGGTAGTCATATCATGTTCTGCTGTTGGTGAAACACCATCTTTAGTAGCACTTATATTAATTTGAGACATTGTAGGAGTATACCATTGTTTTTTCATTTAAAACCACCTCTATTATTTTTTATTTTAGGTTGCTTTATGTATCTCTAGAACGAACATAAGTTAAGTTACTTTATTTAAAAATTTACTTTGGCTTATGTTCATACTTACTTATATGTACTACAAATAGATAGTATGATAAAAAATGTCCAATTCATATGCTTATATATTTTTTTGAATAAAACAATCACATATATAAAGTAACAAAAACATCTTTACTTCATACCAGTCTTCTTCTTGAAGCTCATGATTTAGGGCTTCTAGATGCCGCTGATATTTTTCTTGGTTAATTAAAGAACATATATAATGATGTTGTGGTAATTCTTGAAGGTTTTTATAGAGTACTTTCCACGAAGGCTGTAATCTTTGTAATTTATCAGCGCCTTGTATCCCACGATTTTCAGTATTACATCGAATAATATCGGGTAGAATATCTTGCATACTATAGCGAATCAACCGCCTCTCTATGCCATCTTTCATAAACTGCTCCCCTGGTAAGCTTAAACAAAATTCAATAAGGCGTTTATCACGTGTGGGGTCTCTTATAATAAGCCCGTTTTCTAAGCTTTGCTTCATTTCCATACTAGCAATTTGGGTAAATCCCATTAAGTCTATAATATTTTTACGCTCTTCTTTTAGGTTATAAAAACGCTCTGGATATTGATAAAAATTAGCATTGCGTAATCGCTGAAGTAGATGATGCTTTTGAATAAGTGTTTCATTTAACAAGGAGTATTTAAAGTAATCAAATGATTTAATCTGCTTGTGTTTAAGGAGCTGTTTTAACTTATAAGGAATAGAAATAGATAAGACTTTTTTAACCACACGTTTACAACTGATATGATGAGACATGCTAAAGGCTTTTATTTCTTGAGCCAACTTAAACCATCTTCCTTTCTGCAGTAAGGTTAAACTTTGAGTTAAAAAATTCCCATAGGAAATTGTACTATTACCATATTGACCATTCAGTACAATTTTACATCCTTGTTCTTTTGCAGTTTTTAAACATTGTCGATACCAAGGAATGTTTTCTAACATCTTATAAGGGTATTCAAAGACATCTAAAACATGTTCAAGGTCTGAAATAGCAGTTTCGCCGTCGGCCTTACAATAATGCTGATTAATATTGGAATAAGCTGCATTTAGTGCTTCAATAAATAGTGTTTCATTGGCCTGGCGACCTGCAATAGTATACGGTTTATAATTAGTCATCGGAATTGAACTAAAGGCTTCTAATATTCTATTTTGTTTGGCTAATGCTTTAGAAGCTAAACAAGCAACTGCACTAGAATCAAGCCCTCCACTTAATAAGATCCCTATGGGATGTGGTGTATTTAATCTACATCTAACAGCTGAATTAAATATATCTAAGAAAGCCTCTTTGTATGCTTTATCGTTAGGAAGTTTAAGTGGCATGATATGTTTAAGAGGTTCCCAGTACTTTACAAGATGTATGGACGTTTTTGTAATTAATAAGCTATGTGCAGGTGGGAGCTGTTTAATTCCTTCAAAGGGTGTACTTTCATAGTTAAATTGATTTAAAACAATGGATGTGGATAGAAATTCTAAGAACCAATCTTCATTTAATGCATGCTTCTTTTCATCTGCCATTTGTATAGCTTTTATAACCGAACCAAAACAAAAATAATTGTCTTTAAGGCTATAATAAAAAGTCCTTGTACCAGTAGCATCTCGCGCACAAAAAATTTGCTTAGTAACTTGATCCCAGATAACAAAAGCAAAGTCTCCAATTAAATAGTTAGGACAAGCCTCGCCCCATTTATCATAAGCTAATAAGATGAGTTCACTATCTGTTTTACTCTCCCCTTCTGCTACGCTCAGATGCAATGCCCTATAGAGTTCTTTACGATTATCTAAGACGACATCTGCTGTAATTAGCCTTGTATGATCTTTGTTGTAAAGTGGCAGTGTTTCAGTTTGATTTAAAGTTGTAATATAAAGTAATCCACATCCCATAAAGACAGCATTCTCTTTAATTTCTGAATAACTATCTACTTGATAACAGTTTAAAGCAGGTTGTATATTTTCCGTATTCTTTAAAGAGTGCCCATCAAGATTAATCATGCCATAAATAATACCACTCATTGTTGCCTCCTCCTTAACTGATATAAATGATAGCTTATAAGTAAAATAAGTGTTACAAGTGAAATGGCACGCCCTATCTTAAGACCTGGAACTTCATATGACATTATAATATGGTGTAGTCCTGTATCCAATGAAATCCCAAGAAGGGCATCTTGTATAGCTTGCGCAACTTGCTTCTTGCCATCCACGTTAATCTGCCATCCTGGGTCATATAAAATAGAAGTCATTAAAAGTTGATTATCTTTTTGAATAGTGATATCCCCTTCTATATAACCTTCATGCCAATGCGTTACGGATATGCTTTGGGCCCTTAAGTTTGCATTGAGTGTTTTAAAACGCTCTAAGTCTAAGGTATAAAATAAACTATCTTGCATAGAGAACTGTGAATCTATTAGTTCTAAGGTGACGGTAATACTCTCCCCTTCCTCATAAGTCCCCAGATTTTTAATGCCATAAGTTGTGCCTAAGAAATAATAGGATGCATCTATACCATTCACGTAAATCTCTACTGGATTTCTAGAAAGCTGATTTGACTGAAAGCGTGGAGAAGTCAGATACATATAAAGAGGTGCGTGATTTTCTATAGCCAACTTATAGGTAATGGTTGCCTTTTTCGTAATATCTTGCTTAGTATAAACTATTTCGCCATTCTCTTCCTTTTGGAGGATATTACTATAGCTTACATTTTGAATGGTGACAGGTTCATAATAATTTATAGAAGTATCATTTAATTGATTTAAAAAATGATTTTGTATGTCAAATACATTTGTGGTATTAGGTAAGGAGCGTAGAACTTCTTTTGAAACACTATAACCTACTGGCAAAGCATAGGGATTTTTATAAACGGTCATAGAACCACTTTTCTCCAAGATAGGATAAAAAGATTGTGCCCCCCAAGTAGTAGACAGATAGTCAATAGGTTTATATTGGTGCCATATTAAATAATATTTAATACCTAATAACATATCTGTCGGTAATGTCCCCCCTTCTATATACTTTTGATTGACAGTGGCAGAACAAGAACATACACCTAATTTTTTTAGAAAATCCAATCCACTTTTATCAATAGCTGAGCTAGAATGATTGATGCCGTTATAACCAAATAACATAGGCTCTGTATCAACAGCTTGATAAAATTCTTCTAAACGGAAAAAGTCATTTTGATGAGTAAGGTTTTCAAGAACAGGGGCAAAACACTTCATGCTATTTACAATGTATTTTCTAGGAAAATAGGAGAACTGCTCTTCGATCGTCCAACCATTAATTAATAATTCACTATAAACTATAAGCATTTCTAATAATAAAAAAGCTTTTTTAGATTTAAGTGTATAAATATAGAGGCATAAACACCCCAGAAAGACAAAGAATAGGGTTAGAATAATTTTCTTTTCACTTAAGTAACCATAATTTTTCCACCATATGACGCCTCCTAATAAACTCCATATGCCTATAATAGTTATATAATGTTTAAGCCGTATGCCCTCTAAGTGTACAAAGCACTTATAAGCTAATGTAATCAAGAAGAAGTTTACAATAAAAGCATTTCTATAGGGAAAACAAACAGGATAATCAAAACCATGCCATATTAAGTTTAGAGTACTGACACTAAAACTAAGATAAAAGATAATAAGCATACTTGCAGAGGCAATCTTTTCCTTAACACAAATCCGTTTATTTAAAAAGTAACCCAATACTAAACTAAGTGTTAAGCTGCCTATAAAGATTACAGGAAAGCCGTTTTCTAGCTGCTCACCATTAAAGCTACCTATAAAACATTTACTAAGTAAATCGCTTAGACTAATTTCTAATTTTATAGGAATTTGTGTTAACCGAAAGCTTGTCTTGCCATTTCTTAATGAGAGTAAAGTAGGAAAAAGTAAAAAGGCGATAAGACTCCCTGCTGTGAGAGAAGCTAATATAAATTTACAGATTGTTTTTCTGAGCTGTTTGGCCTCTCCAGTTTTGATGAATAAATTGTAAATAAAGTAAAGAACACTTGCTAAACAAAGCATATAACCTATATAGTAATTTGAATAAATACTAATGGCTAGGCTAATGACATAAAGATCTATTTTTTGTTTCTTGATTAAGCGTTCAATACCTAATAAAATAACTGGAAGCCAGATCACACCATCTAGCCACATAATATTAGAAAGATGCCAGATATTATAAGACATGAGTGCATAGCAAGAAGAAAAAACAAGAATACTGCCATCATATTTATGAAAGTGTTTATTTAAATAAATGGCAGATGTTACGCCGCAAAGTCCTATTTTAATTAATGTAATCACTAATATTGCTTCTGTAATATGATATTTTGAAAACAAAAGTAAAATTAAATTGAGGGGACTTGCTAAATAATAAGCAAAAAGCCCGCTCATATTTCCGCCTAAGCCCTTGCTAAAAGCATATACGAGGCTTCCCTTTCCTAAATAAATATCTCGTAAATAAGCGAGCATGCCAATATATTGGCCTCGTAAGTCCACCGTTAAAATAGTGTTTTCACCAAAAGGATAAATACCTTGCTGAGCTATAAGTATTACCATTACAAATATAGGAATAAAAAAAGTAAGCAATCCTAATATCTTATTTGTTAAGTGTTTTTTTAACATACTCCCCCTCCTTGTCTTAATATATGTATAGCAAGCTGGCCTTAATATATACCATGAAGTTTTATGTTTTAAAAATTTAATGACAGGCATATATATACTAAGAAGTTGTTAAAGGAGGACTATACCAATGAAAAAATTGATAATGCAGTTTAAATGGCTTATCCAAAAAGCTAACCCTATTAAGTGGTTGTTAGTAGTAAATACGTTAATGAATATGGTCTTATCAGGTATCTCTATTTATCTTGCGTTAATCTCTAAATCATTAATTGATGCAGCAACTAATGGAAATATAGTGTTAGTTTTTAAATGGATTAAAATTTTAGCAGTTATTTTTATGCTCCAATTGCTATTGCGTGCACTGGTAAAATATCAACATACTTTTGCTGTTACAAAGCTACTTAATGATATTCAGAAAAAGTTGTTTAATCATTTATTGCATAGTAACTGGCAAGCACAAATCTCTTATCATAGTATGAATTTATTAGGGCATATTGGAAATGATGCCGCTAAAGTAACTACTTTAATATGTGATGTCTTTCCTAGTTTAATCACTTTATCCGTAACATTTCTAATTTCTTTTGTTACCTTATTAAATTTGGAACCTACAATTGCATTAATAACACTTCTAATATCTCCAATCTTTGCACTCCACAGCTTATTTATCCGAAAAAAGATGCGACAAACTTATCATGAAACTCAAGAACAAGAAATTAAATATAATGCTTTTATGCAAGAAAATTTACAAAACATAAGTATTGTAAAAAGTTTTTGTCATGAAAGAATGAGCATGATGGATTTTGATATTTTACAAGAAAAAAGATTTAATTTAAATTTACATACGTGTAAATTAAATATCAAAGCTGATACATTATTAAGCATTGGCTCTACCCTTACATATTTTTTTATTTTTAGTTTCACTGCTTATGAATTAGCATGTCATAAGTTAAGCTTTGGCACATTGGCTGCCTTATTACAGCTCTATCGTAATGTGCAAACACCACTTTCAAATTTAGCAGGAAGTCTTACAAGTATCATACAAGGATTAGTTTCAGTCGATCGACTAATAGAAATAGAACAAATATCAGAAGAACCATTAGGATTACCTACTGAAATGAATCATTTTGAGTATTTGGGATTTAAGGGACTAAGATTTAATAAGGTTAATTTTGCATATATAATGAACCAACTTGTTTTAGAAGATATTAATTTAGAAATTAAAGCAGGCGAAATTATTGGACTTATGGGACAGTCAGGTTCAGGCAAAACGACGTTAATTCGACTGCTCCTTGCGTTATTAACTCCATTACAAGGAGAAATTACTTTTGAAATGCAGGAACAGACAATGAAGCTTATGACGTCACATCGCCATCTAATGAGTTATGTGCCTCAAGGCAATACACTTTTCTCAGGAACTATTGAAGAAAATATAACCTACGGTAATGCACATGCAAGTTTTGAACAAATTAAAGAAGCAGCCGTTTTAGCTGCTGCATGGCCGTTTATTAATTCCCTAAAAGAAGGATTAAAAACATCAGTTGGTGAAAAAAATAAAGGTTTATCAGAAGGACAAGCGCAACGCATAGCCATTGCAAGAGCTTTGCTCTGTAAAAAACCAATCCTAATATTAGATGAAGCAACTTCTGCTCTAGATGCGACAACAGAACGAACGATATTAAAACATCTAAAAAACTGGGAAAGCTGTCCTACTTGCATCATTATTACACATCGTCATGCGGCACTTGATATTTGCGATCATGTGTATGAAATAACAAATGGCCATATCATTGAAAATAAAAATCTTAATATTATCTAACTCAATATTATCTAATAGGAAGGGATTGGTAATACATGAAAGAAAGAGAGTATAATTTGGATTTGTTACGCATTATAGCCGCATTATTTGTAATTATTATTCATGTAATAGTACGACCACTAGTAATAAGTTTTGAGCAACCGTATCATTCTATAGACTTCTTGATTTGTAGTGGTATTAAAGGTTTTGTCCAGACGGCAGTACCTATATTTGTTCTTTTAAGTGGGGCTTTTATATTAACTCAAAATAAAAACAAAAATTTCTCTTATTTCTACAAGAAAACATTTACTAAGATTATTTTACCGACTCTGATAGCCGCTATTATCTATTACTATTTTTCTTTAGTACTACAAGTTATAAAAGATCATCTAGGCAATACCATATCGTCTACAGCGTATAATTGGTTGCCTATAAAAATTCTATTTGCCTCCCCTTTTTATCACCTTTGGTATATGTACATGTTAATAGGGTTGTACTTAGCGGTACCTTTACTTATTAAATTAAAAGAGCGATTAGGGGAAAAATGGTTCTTTATTATAGGTATTATGCTTCTCATTATGGCTATATTTATTGAGCCTTATAATCGCAGTATTTGGCCTATTCGCTTTATAAATTATTTAGGTTACTTTATATTAGGACATTCTATACATTATTATAAGGATTATTTTAGAGCAAAGTGGCTATTTCTTTCAACGTATCTTATCGCTTCTATACTAGCCACTATAATGACATACTTTATTGTAATTCATCATACGTTTTCTGATATCAACAAAAGTCTTATGTTTTATGATAATCTTTCGCCATTTATGATAGTTAGTTCACTAAGTCTTTATTTGTTTTTTTTAAATCTACCTTCTAAAAGAAGCAAAATACATAGGTTTACAAAGCATACATTTAATATATATATACTTCACGCAGGAATACTCATGTTAATTGATCAAACCTTAAATAATATCCTTCATATTTCAATAAATGTAATAATATATATTCCACTACTCTCATTAATTATTTTTATACTTTCCTATATTGGATCATTATTATTAAATAAGTTAATATATAAGTTTCAAGCATTAAGATTTATACATATTCATTCTGTGCGTTAGATGCTTATCATAACAAATTAGTATTGGACATATATATTACTAGTCTAGCATGTAGACTACTTATTACTTTAGGAGGTCATTATGACATGGTTAAAAGTTATAATAAAGTTTTATCAATTTCTTTATCGTGTGATATTGGTTATAACAATTAGCCTCTATCTGATAATAGGTTTAAAGTGTTTGCTTTATTATGGTAATAATCATATAGATATTACGCAATATATAATTCAATCTGATAAAATATCAGATTCTTTTTCGGGCTATCGTATTGTACAACTTTCAGACTTACACAGTAAAACTTTTGGAAGTAATCAAGTAAATCTTCTTAAGAAGGTCAAGCATTTACAACCGGATATTATAGTGTTTACAGGAGACTTAGTGGATGGTCGTACAAAGCTGGAAGGCCCTTGCTTTGAATTAATGAAAGGATTAGTAGCAATTGCACCTACTTATTATATTTATGGAAATCATGAGGCAATACTGCTCTATGATAATGAAAAACAAGACTTTTTTAAGAAATTAGATGAAATAGGTGTTATAACAATGAATAATAAGGTTATTACACTGAAAAGTACGCAAGATGATGTTATTAATTTAGTAGGTCTTCCAGATCCTATTGCTTTTTCTCTACCTAATAAGATATTTAAATACCCTATAGCGGATCGAAATAAGATACTACTAGAACAAACTATTGGGACTATAAAAGATAAGCAGGCCTATACAATCTTACTATGTCATCGTCCAGAATATATCCAAATCTATAGTGAATTTCCTATTGATTTGGCATTGTGTGGGCATACACATGGTGGGCAAATTCGTCTCCCTTTTTTAGGAGGTCTCTTTGCAACAGGTCAAGGTTTCTTTCCAAAGTATGATAATGGCATTTTTAAGTACAATCAGTTAACATTGTTAATTAATCGTGGATTAGGTGGAAACTCATTTCCTTATAGAATTTTTAATAATCCCGAAGTAAGTTTAATTATCTTAAAGCATTAAGTAAATATATTTTCAAGGAGGAGACTATGAGCCCTAATGAAAGATTATTAGTTCAATATGTATTAGCAGCTACACAAAGTGAAAAGATTAATCTCTTAAAACCTAATGCTGATAAGCTTGATTACTTATATACACAAGGATGTAAACATCAAATCCAAACGCTTATTTTTTCAGCTTTAGATAACTTAAAAATGTTACAGGAGATAGCACCTGATTTAATCAAGAAATGGACACAGGAAACGATTATGCGAAGTTGCTATCAAAAAGAATATATAAAGCAAGTGAACTATATTTTAGGTGAGTTTGAAAGTCAGGGTATTCCTGTTCTACCCCTTAAGGGAGTAGTTCTAAGAAATCTTTATCCTAGACCAGACCTTAGACTTATGGGAGATGCCGATATCTTAATACATAAAGAAGATTTAGATAAAGTAAAACAACTTTTAGAAAATCAAGGTTATCAAGAAGTTCAAGATACACATGCTTATCATGTAGTCTTTTCACATCCACAGTATATGTGCATTGAGGTACACTGGGCACTGACCAATCATCGCTCTTTTAATATTCCTGCTGCGATTGCATTTGAAGAACAAGTTTGGGAACATGCAATGGTGGCAAATACTAATAATAGCGCTGTTCTTACCCTTTCGTTTAATGATCATTTAATTTATCTCTGTATGCATATGGCTAAACATTTAAACTATGCTGGTTTTGGTTTAAGACAGCTTTGTGATTTTTATTTACTACTAAAAAAATATGGTGATAAATTTAACTGGACGTACTTGACTCAACAATTAAAAGACATTGGCCTATATGAGTTTTTTGCTATGCAAATAGCTGTTTGTCAAATCTTTTTTAGCTATGACCCCCCTACTGCATTAGTTAATTTACCCCAATATCCTAAAACTAAAATAAACTTATTTATAAATGATATCTTTCAAAGTGGTGTGTTTGGGATGGCCACATATTACCGTAGTTTGGCTGCTACATTTACCAATGTGAAAGGGCCTAATACATCCTACCCCACTTCCATGTGGCAAATGTTTTTTCCTAAATACAATAAGCTTAAGATGAAGTATTCCTATTTAGAAAAAAAACCATATTTAGTAGTTGTAGCATGGTTTCAACATCTATATTATTTATTAGTCAGAAAAGACCAACGATTTTTTACAAAGATTGAAGCATTAATCTTTACAAAGTATAGCATGTATAAACGAACGTGCATGCTTAAAATGTTAAAATTATCAAAATAGTATGGCATTCTATTTCTCTATATATCAACATGGTTTTATGGCATTTAAAAGTTTGTTTCCTGTACGATACCCAGCTAGGTCATAAATAAGTTTAATAAATTGTTTTTTGTAACCTGTAACGTATTCTAGTATATAGTTATTCTCCTTAATATAATCTATCACCGGTCTACACTCTTCAGTTGGAAGCTTATTAATAAAACGTATGAGTTCCATATATCTATTAGCAAATCGTTCTAGAGCTAAACGCCTAATGGCAGGATTAATAGATAATTGTTTATAGTAGTCAAACCATTTTTTTTGTACGTACATCTTGCTTAAGATATTTTTAGCTGTAATATTTTTTGTCATCGCATTAAGATTTGATTTCCTATAAAAATAAAAGTTGTAGTTACAAAAGGTAAAGGTATTGATCTTTTGTAGCAGTGTATAAAAATAATCTTCATCCTCAGACCATGTTAAAGTTTCAGTAAAATATAAACTATGCTCTTTTATAAATTTCAGATTATAAATATTATGAAAAACAGCATGAGGAGCTTTATGCTGATAATCTAAAAAGTATGTCATAATATCATGTTTATTATTTAAAAGATTTATATCATAGAGTATAAATTCTTTGGTTCTACCATCGTCATAATAATCAGTCCCTCTATCCCCAAAACATATATCGACATTTTGGGGCTTTAATATTTCATAAGCATTTTCTAGATAATATTTATCCCAAAAGTCATCACCATCTAAATGCATAACATAATCACCTGTAGCAATATATAAACCACTATTGCGAGCAGCTGGGAGTCCTCTATTAATTTTATGAATTACTTTAATTCTAGAATCTTTAATAGCATATTTATCACAAATTTCATTACATTTATCAGGAGAGCCATCATCTACTAAAATAAGTTCAAATTCAGTGTATGTTTGAGTAAGTACACTTTCTATACAGGTAGGAAGATATTTTTCAACATTATATATAGGAACAATTATACTAAATTTCATTTACTATTCCTCCAATAAACAATTTGTTATTTATCTTTATATACTCAAAAGATTTCGTTTGACTGATAACCAATTTGTCCATTTGTGTATATATTATAGTAAAGGAGTGGATGAATTTATGAGTCATACTATTGATTTGAAATCCCAAACTTTATCAATATCTTCAGTAGCTAGTGTAGACACCATATCAGATTTACTTTCTTTAAATAACTTATCCCTTAATACTGTTATTAAAGTAACTGGCTATTATACTGCTACAGATGGTGCCACACATTATCGTATAGTTTCTAATACGGATAATGGTTCTGGTATTGCCTACAATAATTTATATTTAAATATCCTATATACTAATGAGCTCTACTCTACTTGGTTTGGCTGTAAACAGGATGGTATTACAGATGATACCATTAACTTTCAAAGGTTTCTAAATTTCTTTGGTAAAGCTAAGTTATATGTGCCTAAAGGCATTATTAAGATTAGCAGCATGCTAACAATCATGGGAATGTTTAGAAATGCTACAGGGTGGGATGATAATCGCTCTTATAGAACATTGGAGTTTCAAGGCGCTGCATTTGATTGGTATGGTACAGAAAACGAATGTAGCATCAATATATTTTGTCATTATAACTCTATCATCGATGGTGTAGCTTTTGTTCATAACTCTCGTTCTAATTTTGTCAATATTTGTGCTGTATGGGATAGTCAAATTAAGAATTTCTATATTGATACTTTAAAGTTTAATAATGCTGCAATTAACAGTAATACAAAACTCCCTTATGGATTAACAGACTTTGATATCTACTATCAGTTTAATAATGTCTTTACATTTGGTTGTATTCTAAAAAATGTCATTATAAATAGTACTGCCAAAAATATAACTGATAAAACGTATGGTATTAACAGTTTGAAATTTAATAATGTAGCTATTGGATCAAAAAACTGCAATTATTGTGTGGAAATTTATGGTGATAAATTATTAAATAATGTTGGCTTTAATAATTGTGATTTATCATATGCCTCTAAAGCACTTTTTTATTTAGAAAAAGAGAATCCAAATTGCACAATTACATTAAATAGTTGTTACTTTGATTCAGCTCTCCCACTGACAGAAGATTATAACTATAAATATTGCAATTTTAATTTATATAATAACTATGAAGCAAGTAACGATTCTAAACAGATATTTGCACTTAAAACGATTAATTTTACAAATTCGATTAAACTAGGCGATAAAGGAATTGAACCTAATTATCTCCCTATGGGTGTTATGAATTTAGCATTAAATGGCGATTTATCATACGCCACTATCTCTTGGGATTGGATACGAAATGTTAATGTACCTATTACTATGGTTGACCGTACGTATGGCATTCATGGAAAAGTTGTTTCAATGACATTTAGTGGTAATGGAAAATATGTAGAATTTCCTTTAGTGAGCTATACACCATTTACAGGAATGTATACACTTGGTTTGCGTTTAAAGAAAGTAAGTGGTACAGGCGTTATTCAATTTTCTTATAACAATAATTCTTATAAAAATTATGATATGAGACTCCTTAATGATAATGATGATTTTATTGTAGCTTCCTATGGCAATAGCACAAAAATATTTTCACAAGGAGATGCCATTAAATGTGTCCTATCATCTGTTACGGATACAACACAACTCATTTTAGAACTTATTGAAATAATTGCATTACCAGGTAAACAGATCCTTTTTAATCTCCCTTTAGCACCTACTGCTCAAATTAAGGTAACATCTACTACTCAAATACATGAAACTAATGTGGTTTCTGTTGTTAATACTACAGCGAGTACGACTTCTAGTTATGCAGAAGATATTTTATTTAAGCGTATTGAGGATATTGCCTATTATGGTGTAGCAACTGGTAACCTCCCTTCTTATGTAACAACTAAACATATCATATGTGATAAACAGACTTTAGGAATGTATGATATGTTAGCTTCCAAGGCGATACACGGATTATTACAAAAGTCACTAGGTGTCATTACCCATAACTTAGAATCTAATCGACAAGTTGCTTTGCCCCTTACCATTGGACACTATGCTGACACTTATTATGTAACAATTCGTGTTGATAGCATCTCAGCAAATGTACCCTCTTTAACACTCTATAATGTTAATTCAACAAATAGTGAACAAGTTCTAAGTAACTTACAGGCTACAACAGGTATTCAAAAACTCTCAGTAAAGGTAGGCGGTGGTAATTTAACTGCAGCAAGTATTTGTGAACCTATGATTGGAATAAGCAAAGCAGATGTTGCAGCTGGTAAGTATATTACGTATGAAATATTAGGTATTTATGATTCTAATCTACTGGGAAATGATGAGAACTTTATCAATGATATTAAGTTTGCTGGTAGCCCTATTAAAAGAAGTGATGCCTTAGGATTTGATATTGTTTTAAATAATGAAAGAACAACTATTGATAAAGAAATCCGATGTTTAAATGGTGTCTCTGATTATATAAGAGATGGTAAACTTCATAGACGAATTAAAAAGTTATTGATAACAGGTGATATGATTTTAGATTATGAACCGAGCTGGACAGAAAAATATACAATTGGTGAAAAATCCTCTTTTGTCTTTTTAAAACCCGAACTAAATTATGGCTTTAATAATTCAATGTTACCTCAAAAAGCTAGTGAAAGTTATGTAATAGCACCAGGTTTTTCTAGATATACCTTAAGTACTGGACATGGTGACAAAAATATACGCTCTATTGGTGCAGCAATCCCATATGGTGTGGGCATTGAACAGTATTGTATTACGGTTCGCTTAAGAAATACAGATTTAGGTGTTGAAAGTAATGCAAACTTATCTACTGCAGAAATTATTAATTTATTTAGTGATTGGTTTGCAAAAAATCCAACGTACATTTATTACGCATGTTTAGATGAAGAAGTTGAAGATTTAAACGTAACACTACCAACTTTAAATGGTAACAAGACAATTAATACGCTTTATTTTACAACAAATAAAAGTATGGGGGTTTATCCACATATTAGAGTACAAAGACAAGTAAGCCCATATATGAATCTAGACGGTAAATCATGGTTAGCTATTGGTGATAGTTTAACTGCTGCTGATGGTGCATCTTTAGCATATATGGACTTAGCATCCTACCTGATCCCAAACTGCATTACTTATAATTACGGTAAAAGTGGTGCAAGTATTGCACCTTATACTAATGTAAACAATAGGGCTGTGGGAAAATGGATTGATGAAGCATATGACACATTACCAGAATACGTAAGTCTCATTACAATTATGCTAGGAACTAATGATCGTCAAACTGATTTAGTTATTGGTACAGTAGAAGATACACTCGCCGTAGATACTGGAAGTGGAAGTGGTGTAGCTAGCACAAGCTTTTTAGCTTATTATAAACATCTTATTCTTAAGCTTTATGAAAAATACCCTGAAGCAGAAATTGTACTACTTACACCACCTAGAAATTCTAAATTTGCAGACACAACAGTCATCAATAATAAAGCTCAAAATACTTTTGGTGACATTATTCAAGCAGTAAAGGATTTAGCAGCATATCTATGTTTACGTTGTTATGATATGAATCATGAAAGTGGTGTTAATCAGCTTGCTTCTTCAAGTACTTTAAAATTAAGTTGGTTAGCGAAAAGAACAAATTTTTTAACTGTTGATGGACTTCATTATAATGATTTAGGACATGAACTACTATTTAGGTATATAACCTCTGTATTATAAAAATACTAAAGAATCACTATGCTACGCTATAAATAAAAAACAAGATGATGAGATAGCCCAAGCAATTGACCAGGGTTATAACATTATCTTGTTTTTATTTATATTAATGTACTATATGTTTAATAGAAGCTGTAATCATATGTAGTATAAAATATTTTATGGTTTGTAAATAATTTAAGTGCTCTTGATTTCTATAAATATGCCAAGTCCAGGTAATAGCTTTAAATTTATTGGCACTTACTGAAGTAGCTGTTTTACGATATAGTGCTAATTCTTCATCTATCCCATAGGCTGTAAATCCACTTTTTAGTATAGAAAGCCAAGTAGCATAATCTTCATGTTTGATATTAGGCATTTCTATTGTATGGATTATTTGATGATTAATCATAACAGTTAGGCAATGTAGAGGATTTCCTTTTAATAATCTTTTATAGTTTACTTGCAATGGTATATGTGTTACTTTTTCTTCTTTGTCTCCTAGTTTATTAATGTAGCCGTTTCGTGTATAACTGATTGCATACTGATGATCTTCCATAAATCTAACTTGTACAGATAGCTTTTGAGGATACCATATATCATCGCTATCTAAGAATGCGATATATTTACCAGTGGCATTTTTTAGTGCTTCATTTCTTGCATTTGCTACGCCACCATTTTGTTTTAGCGCAATTATTTTAATCCTTGAATCCTTAGCAGCATATTGATTGGCAATAGTTAAACCTTGATCATTTGAGCAATCATCAACTATTAACATTTCCCAGTGCCTATAATATTGTGCTAGAACACATTCAATAGTATCTTTTATATATTTTTCAGCATTATACATAGGTGTAATGATAGAGACTAATGGCTCGGCTTCTGTTGGCATATAAGGCAGAGAACTATATTCACAGCAAGCAATTGATTCTTCGAAACTTGTTTCTTTATGCACTTTCTGGATTGTATAAGCAATATCAGCTGAATATGTTAGGTTTCCAAATATTTTCTTCATAATATTAATATTTTTACCTAATAAGTAAATAAGCTTGTTTAACCAATTCCATGTTATAAAGTGATATTGATGACAATTTGCAATTTGCCGCATCAATTCTTTAGTAGAAACATATTCCTTATTTTGAGGACAGATAATTCCATCTTGTTGATTTAAAATGATTTCCTCTATAACCTCACATAAATTATCAATATAAATCATACTACGTTGATTATCTAAACTAGGGCTTATACCTACATATTTAACCCATTGTTTTAAACAATTATAATTTCCTTTGGCATTTTTACCATATACCATAGGCGGTCTGATAATCGTGACTTTGAAATCATCATCTTTTAATTCAGTAATAAGCTGCTCTGCTTGTAATTTAGATGCGCCATAAGCTGTAGTGGGATTACAAAGTGTATCTTTTGTAATATTTTCAGAAGCACCTATTTTACCACTTAACCCATATACTGCCATTGTGCTTAAAAAGATAAAATGCTTAACACCTTCATTTTTAGCTTTATATGCTATCTTATAAGTTAAATCTCGATTAATTCGAAAATAAAGTTCATCACTTACTTCCTTCTTTTTTTTATGAACAATACCTGCTACATGAACTATGGTATCTATACCGTTGAAGTTTTCAGTATCCCAATTTGCATCTTTCACATCTAATACATTTACTTCGATTTGTGCTTTATCTAAATAGCACATCAGTTCATTCCCAATATAACTATTTGCACCTGTAATCAATAGTTTTATCATGGGTTGTCGCCCCTTTTCCTTTTTACTCAATATAGCCTATTCCATCTTTTAAGTCTTGTTTCATTATTTGTTTTTGTTCTGTGGTGATATGATTTAATGTCCAAGTCGCATTATAATGTGGTCTGTTGGAGAATAAGATCTTATTTTTTTCAATATAGTCATCTACCGTACTGATTACTCGGGCTGGATTACCACATACAACACAATTATCGGCTATGTTTTTAGTAACAACACTTCCAGCCCCTATAATGACACGATTCCCAATATGTACTTGAGGTAAAATAATGGTTCCAGCCCCTACAAACACATCATTGCCTATAATGACCTCACCAATTTTAGCATAGCCTAGATAATTTTTTGTACTCGCATCATGTGCCAAGATATGAACATTAGGTGCTAGAGAAACACGATCACCTATACTTATTAGCCAACAAAATGACTCATCTATAATACAACCTTGTTGCAAAGTAAAGTTGCTTCCTACAGTAAGCCCTCTAGATAGTAAATCCTCAATAGGATACTGACCTCTTATCCTTGAAATAAGCTTATGAATAAATTTCAACTTCATTTGTACTACTCCTTTCATTATTTTTCTGTATATTTTAGCTTTTTCTTTTTGCCTTTAATGGCTAGGTCATTAAGGATGAATCCCTTTACTTTTCCGTTTACGAACTCTAATCTTCTAATAGCCTCTTTGATATCTTTATGCTTTGTGTAATTTCGCCTAACGACAAAAATAATTTCCATTTCTTTATAAGTTGCTAATATAGAGGTATCTGTTACGATATTCACAGGTGGGGTATCAACAATAATATAATTATAGATTTCTTCTAGTTCACTAAATAAAGTACTTATCTTATTACTGTCTAATAATTCAGAGGGATTGTTAGGAATATGCCCAGCTGGAATCAAATCTAAATTAGCATAAGAAGTCGGTGTAATAATTTCAGATACTGTACACCTCTGCTCAAGAAAGTCGCTTAATCCATTCTGCACCTCACTGTTAAAAAGCTTTTCCTGTGAGGGCTTTCTCAAGTTACATTCTAAGAGAAGAACTTTACCACCTATCTCAGCAAAACTTATAGCTAGATTTGCACAAGTAATAGATTTACCTTCATTGGGCAAAGGACTTGTTATCATAATCTTTTTACACCGATTATCAGGTAATTTTGCCTTGATATTCGTCCTGCAACTTTTATAAGCTTCTGTAATGTAAAATCGAGTATATTTATTCAATAGTTTGTTCTCGTTGAGTTTCACTTGAATCTCCCCCCTCAGGAATATCTATATTTTGAATATCATTTTTTATAGTTTGTTTTTCAAGAGTAGGTATTTCACCTAGTATAGGGATATCGTAATAAAATTTCAAATCATTATTACCATGAATCGTTGTATCTAGTAAGCTTCTGATTAAAATCCACAAAATAGGGAGTAAAGCTGAAAGAACTAAACAAATTAAAATCTTGGTAAGTGTATTGGTAGGATTAGGTGATAAGGGGCCTTGGGCTGGGTCTACTACTTCTACATAAGCGATACGTAATACGTCGTATAATTGCTGTGGCGCCACCTCAGACATAGCATTAGCAATAAGGATTGCATCATCTGGGTCTTTGCAAGTAATCATGATATTAAAAAAAGGCGTTTTAGTAACTTGAGAATAACTAAACATTCTTTTTAATTCTTTTGCCGAATATTTATTATTAATTTGACTAGAGACCTTTTGTAGCATTTGGTCACTTTCTAAAACAGGAATACACGAACCAACCATATCTCTAGCGGCAGAAATATCATTAATGCCTGCTTTTAATTGGGTAACATCTGTATTGCAAATAACATACAAAGACACAGATGCAGTATAAGTATAGACTTTATGCTGCTGAGTATAAACATATCCTGCTCCACCACCTAGGATAGCACATAATATAATGATGGGTATTCTATGTATAATGCGAACAATAACTTCCCACAAAGTAGTTTCTATATTATCCATAATAATCCTCCTTTCACACTCTTAAAGTAGAGTTTTGGTTACTTCTTCTGTGGCACGGATTAATAAGCCGTTGCTGCCATTGTGATTAATACATTTGGCAGGAACCCCCGCTACTGTTACATGACTTTCAATATTCTTATTTACAACACTGTTTGCACCTATAGCCACATCATTACCTATTTCAATTGCACCAAATATTTTAGAACCAGGGCCAATATACACATTATCACCAATAATAGGTACTTCCTGTTGTTCTTTTCCACGCGTGCCAATATTAACACATACATTAATCTTGCAGTTTGCACCTATTTTAGCTTGATTATTAATAACTATAGTTCCTCTATGTGTTAGTGCTAGGCCTGGTCCAATTGTATTAATAGGAATTTCATAACCGTTTTTAGCACCTAATGTGATATAACGATACTGTAAATAAACAGTATATAGCTGCCACAATTTTGATTTGCAATTTGTATAATATTCTAGTTTGCGCATTAAACGCTCATATTTCCAGATATCATCTAATAAGCCCGGTCTTTTTTTTGTTCTTCCTAAGGCAATTTTATCGCATTTCAAATAATATAAATAATCTCTTTTGGAATGTATCATAAAGTTCTCCTTTGCTTATGGCTTTATAATCTTTAGCTGTAATAGTTCATTTTTAAGCCACCACTTTAAATATAAATATATTGCTTGTGGCAAGATTATGATAAACATTAAACTATTGTCAAATATTTTACGATCAATCATCTGGTTAATCATCCAACATCCTGAAATATACTTTGCAAAGGCATTCTTTTTTTGCTTAGAACCTTTAGCTAGCATTATACGTTGTTGCAAATAGAAGCTATAACCTTTAGGGTTTTTGCGATAGAGCTGGACTACATTTTGGGTATAGCCATCTTCTAAATATTCACCTATATAAATAGGATGATCTACTAAATACATCTTATAATTTTCACTAATTTGATCATACACTACACATTCACCTACAAATTTTTCATTTTCAAACTGAGGGAATAAGTATTTCCTTAAAATCTCTGTTCTAAAAACTAGTGCTAAATCACCTTTAAAATGATAGTTTTCATATAAGTCGTACAAGGTGCTACTGTCTATTCCCTTGGGCATATGGGTACTCATAAGTTGACCATTTTGATATTTTCTAAGCATTGCAATACCTGCAAGCTGTTGATTGTTTTTTATCATATCCCAGTACTTATAAACTAACTCAATAGCATCATCTGTTAAATAATCATCTGAATCTACGCAAATAAATAAGTCTGTATCACAGTTTAATACGCCTGTATTATGAGCGACATGTTTTCCACCATTTTCTTGCCGTATAAAATGAATAGCAATCTTTTTTTCTTCAATCCACTGGGTAATTAAATCTTCTACTTGATCTGTAGAACCGTCATCTACAATAAGCCACTTAAAGTTTTTATTTGTTTGATGTAATAAACTTTGATAACATTTTTCTAAAATGTACCTCCGGTTATAAACAGGTGTAAAAACCGTAATCATTTTATTCCCTCCTTTGATTTGCTTGTTCAATAATGCCATCAATATTATTACTCATAATAATGAGCGTCCAGAATGTAACTTTTACATAGGCAAAAACACTTTCAGTTAACCCCATGAAAAAATACATGAATATAAAAAATAGTAGTAAATTAGTAAACTTACTATTTTTATATTGATCTAACTTCTTACCTGCATTACCTATAATGAATATAAATAATCCTAATGTAACTAATCCGCCACAGAGAAAGATTTCTAATAGTCCATTATGAGCTTCTGAAACTTTTAAGAATTGTCTCCAGATTACATCATTTCGTCCACCATAACCAATAATAGGAGAGTAAATCATTCGACTTAATATATAGTCCCAGATTTCAGTTCGTCCTGTAAATGTTAAGTCTTTTTGTAATACATCTGTAATAAGATGCGCAAATAATTTATCTTGGATTCTAAAGATAACAATAGAAAAATAAATTATTAGATAGGTAATTGATAATCCTTTAAAAGATAAATGAAGTTTAGAAGAAAGAAGTAAATAAAGCGGTAAAAGTACACTTATTACAGCAGCCGTTCCACTTCCAGATTTAAACATAAGCAATATTGCTAATACGATAATAATATAAAAAAACTTTTTATGCGTATTAAAATAATAGATTCTAAAGAAAATGAAACAGATTCCAGGAAGCATTACCATCTGTAAACTGTTTTTACTAGATAATAAACCTATAAAGCACTTCTCTCCTTCATAATATAAATAGCTAGTACCAGGTGATACAACTGCAGCAATATAGCTACCTATTACTATAAAAATAAAGATATCTGTTATAGCAATTAGAAATTCACTAAAGTAATCCATACAACTATCTACATAGAAGAATACGCCTAAATAAAAAGTATATGTAAATATGATTCCAAAAGTTAAATTATCATTCCATAAACCAGTAAAGAGCATACTTATGGAGTAAAGCGTTGTGCCTATTATAAAATTTCTTCTAGATATAGACATGGTGTTTTGTCCTTTAATATAATCATCTCTTAGCCGTATTATTAAAAAAAAATATCCAAGTATACCTGGTATGGCTTGCCATGCTAAATTACCATAATAAGAAAAGTTAAGTGTGGAAATAGTCATGAAAGGAAGCAAACAAAATATCATGAGTAGCCTGTTTTTAAAAATATTCATAGGCATTCAATCCTTTATATTTCAAATCTAGTGCAATCTTTGTAAGCTCTCTACAACTATTTTCCCAAGATGTACACTCTTGGTTAATACTTTCTATTAAGCGTTTATTATTAGGATGATTTAAGTTAAACCATATTTTGTATGCAATCTCTTCCGTATCTTCTACATCATTAATAATATCTGTTTCTAGGCAATGATTAATAACAGATAACGCACCTACATTTTTTGAAATTAATAAGTTACACCCCCTCATTAAAGCTTCTACAATAGCTAAGCCAAAAGTTTCAAAATAGCTATTTTGAATATAAAGATCTGCTGTAGAAAGTAGTTCTAAAATCTTTTCATGAGGTAAATAATCAATATATGCGACAAATGGATAGTGACTAATTGCTTCTTTATCTGTAAAATCATTCCCGATAACGATATACTTAATTGTAGAAAAACCTCTTTTTTGTAATAAGTCAATGGCCTTACAAATAGCTAAATTATTTTTTCGCTTCATGCCACCGCCCATACTTATAATTCTAAATTCATTGCCATGTATAGCTGAAATAGGTGTAAATTCAAAGTCTTTCCAATCTATTCCGTTATTAACATATGTTATTTTTTCAGTATACTCAGGTAATTCTTGTTTTAAATACGTTGAAAATCGTTCTGATACACATATAATTTTATCTACGTGTGCTAAGATATATTGCTCACATTGATTGAATTTTAAATCAACCACACCATTAATTGAATTTTCTTTTTGTAAGTAACCATGCATGATATACATACTAGGTTTTTTCCAGATTTTACACCATTTTATGCCGATAGGTACAGCTAATGAAATACCTGAAAAAATCACTACATTGGCACGTGGTATCTTTATAATAAGTTCTAAGAATCTGTGCCATTTTTTTGTTGCTACACTATATTCATTTTGGCGTCCCATTACTTGCTCAATATTTTTATTTACGATTGCTGGTCCAGTATTAGAAGTAAAATCCCCTATGATAAGATTCTTAAGTTTTTTATTTTGGAGTTTTAATAGATTCTTATAATCTTGAATGCCTAAGAGCATATTTAAAATGATATGATACCATTTCATATCCTGCTTATATAAAGAATAATGTCTTAAAACATGCTGAACAATAAATGTGACACTAAAAGTATGGGACATTGCATAATAGGCAGCTCCCATACTTTTAAAATAATGTGGCGTATAGCCTGTAAACCATGTTGAGGTCTCACAACTTACATGGCCAATTATAACAGGAACATATATAACTTTAAGCTTTTGCCTAAGGCAATCAAACATAAAAATATTCTCTTCACCACAAACGAACCAAGCACCTGCTCCGAAAAGTGGATTGAAACTTAACCCTTTTTCTATAATGCTGCGGCGTTTAAAAGTCATTTCTACAGAGGAAATCTTCATACTTGATAGATAGTTTTCTTGACATGCTTTTTTTCTAAAGCTCTTTAATCTAGTACTTCCAGTCCTAACAACTTGAAAGGCAATAATATCTGCATCTGGGTACTGTTCATATGCAGATATTATCTTCTTGACATAGTCATCTTCATAACGCATATCGTCATCAGCAATGAGGCATATATCGGCTGTAGCAGCCGCTATAGCACGATTACGACTCCTACTTAATCCTTTTTCCTTATAATTTAGCATTTTGATTTTGTTATGTCCAATCTCTTCAGTTATTACATCTTCCCTGTGGCATTGATTGATAATAATTGCATCTGTTTGTAAATTCATAGGATTTATAAATTCTAAGCTTTCACGATTCATTGTGGATATTAATGTTTCTACCCTCATCTCTACGCCTCCCATTAAGTATGTAACACTATTTTATCTTTTGATGGCCATCTGTTTGCATCCCTTCAACAATACCTTTTCCAAGGAATACACTATAAATTGTTAAGAAAATAATCTTTAAATCAGTAAAAATGCTTATTTGGTTTAAGTATTGGACATCATATTGTGCACGCTCACTTATGGACAACTCGTCTCTTCCATTCACTTGTGCCCAACCGGTTAAACCTGGTTTAATACTATTAACGTTAGACGTTTCTCTTGCCATAATCAAATCTTCTTGATTCCATAGTGCAGGTCTAGGACCAATAAAGCTCATTTTTCCTTGCAGAATATTAAATAGTTGAGGTAGTTCATCTAAGCTTGTTTTTCTTAAGATACTCCCAACTCTAGTGATATAAGACTCAGCATTAATAAATAGATGTGTAGGCATATCCTTGGGAGCATCTATTCGCATGGTCCTAAACTTCCAGATATCAAATAATTGCTTATTTTGCCCTACTCGTTTTTGTTTAAATAAAACAGGCCCTTTAGAATCACATTTAATTGCAATGGCAATAGTTAATAAAATAGGTAATAGTATTATTAATAGCATAAAAGCTATTAATCGATCCAATATAGACTTAATAAAAATATAAGCTTTCATTTCTCCCCCTCATTTTCAATGTGTACAAGTTTCTATATTATATTATTAAGTCTCATATGCTTTTATGACTCATTTAGATGATTGTATAAAGTTAAGATGCTTAATTTTTCGCATGTTATTTATTAGTCTTTTGGAGAAATATATAAACATATTTAGTTTAGAGGTGACTTGTATATATCCAATATGTTTAAACATAGCAGATAGATAGTCCATTCTTTGTAGATCCTTCATGAAATTTTCTCTTTTGTTTAAAGAGTACTTTTCTTGTGTTCGATTCTTAAAAACATATTTTGCAAATTCCCATTGTAGTGGATAAAGATTAAATACCTCTTTTAGATTTGGAATTAAAGCATCTGCCTTAGAGGTATTCAATATAATGAGGGACAATCCTTTTTCATCATTTAATACAGGGTTATAATCCATAACGCCCCAAAAGTCTGCAAGTGTAATATCCGATTCATGTTGTACATTACAGTAATGACATTGATAACAACTTTTACGTAATGTTAAACTCTTTTTCATAAAGGCATACATATACCAATCAGTATCTAATGTACGGTCATATATACTACCATTTTCAAAAGTTACGCGTAAATGATGTTTCCACCAGGGATGTTGTTTATCTGTTTTAGGTCTAAAGTCAATTGAACTAAGCTTCGACTTATATTTTTTTTCAAGAAACTTAATATGGGCTTGAAGAAGTTGATTAGAAGGGACGCCATGACAGATGAAATCACATAAAAAGAGTTGCTGATCATAACCTTTTTTATTAAAATAAGATTTAATACCATTTACGTGGCAAGGGGTCCCTACGAAGAGTACCTTTTTACCTTGCTTTAAATCTTCTTCTATTTGAACAATAATGTTACCGAGCTCGCCTTGAACATATTTTGATTTTCTAAGTTCATTAAGTGTTACTTGCTTTGTACTTGTATATACTAAGCATCTTTTTTCATAATCAAAACTTGTACCGTAGACAATGCCACCTTCTGATAAAAAATGTTCAGCAAGGGCAGTAAACGCACCGCCTGAAGAACTCTGTCGACGTATTTTTTCATCCTTATGCCAACCATAATAAGCTTTCTGATAAAGATGATGTTCTATTTGATGTTGTTGAGGACATACGGCTTGGCACTTACCACATTTAACACATTTTTCCTCGTTAACTATGGGATATAAAAATCCTTCTTCATTTTTTTGCATAGTAATACATTGTTTAGGACAGGCAGTATAACAAGCAGTACAACCTGTACAATCATTCATGTTTGTAAGTATATTCATTCTATTACCTTCTTTCCTAATGACCGATAGATTTTTTTCCAGATTTGAGAGGTAATCTCCCTAATATAGTTAAATTCTTTCATTTTAAAGCAACATAGAAAAAAGACAAAATTAGGTATAATGATACATAACATCATTTTAATGATAAAGTGCCATATACCACCACTAGGTAGAAGTAAACAGCATAATTTAGTAATACCTGCTGCTATAACTGTCAGAAGACAATAAACAACATACTTTTTAAAATACTGTAATGGTGATTTATTAAAGCGGTATTTATAAATAACTAGAGGTTCATACCAGCTAAGAACTAATAATCTGCTCATTAAGGTACCTAGTACAACACCTAACACGCCAAAAGGCTTAACCATAATAATGGAAGTTACGGCATTCACGAGAGCACCTATTAATGGACGATACTTACCTTGAACATATAATCCCATTGTATTTCTGAAAATCATAGTTGGATTATGTATACCAATAAAATAAAAGCAAAATACCATTGCAATTACAACACTTTCACTTAACAAATAGTCTTTGCCGGCCCATAGTGCTATAAATGGATTAATTAATATGTAAATACATACGGAACTAAAACCAAATAACCAAAAAGCTACAAAGAGCATAACATGATATATTTCCTCTTTTTTTCTCGTATCAGCTTCTACATTTAAATTACCAACACTGGCAGTAGTAGCTGAAAAAATTTGTCCTAAGATCCCAGTGATTTTATCTGTTATTAAAGTATAGTTTGAATAGATGCCAACAGCAGCTATGCCAACAAAGCTAGAAATAATAATGTTATCTAGTCCTATAGTTAATAACGCACCTATTTTATAAATAAGAAGTGCTTTGATATTTTTCCAAATAGCTTGCTTTTCATCAGCCTCTAATAAAGTTTTTTCTTTACATTGTAAAATGGGATACATTGTATTAGCTTTATAAGATATGTAGATATTACATAATAAGCTACCTACAATTTGGATGATTAAATAAATCAAAAAATTTCGTGTAAGATAAAGAAAAATAATTTGAATAATGCTAGATACAATAGTAAAACATTGAGTAACTAATGTAACAATGTATTCCTTTTGATCCGCAATAATTAACGAGCGTTTATACGCAAAGAAATAAGTCATTAAAGAATTAGCAAGATATAATAAATATAAGACAATTAGATTTTCAGAGATATTTGGAGTATCTCTAATAATATACTTTAGTAAAGGAATAAATGCTAAACCTACTATAAGTACAACAAATGCAATAGTATGATAGGCTTTAGCATATAGATCCATTAAAGCTTTAATTTTTGATTCATTTTTATCGGCTAATGGTTTATATAGGCTATAAATAATGGCATTTCCAACGCCTAATTCAGCTAAAGATAATAACATCAAGATGTTTCCAAACAAACCGCTTACGCCCAGATATTCAATACCTAAAAGCCTTATAAAAATACCTCGCACAATAAATTGTACGAGGATAGTTATAACTTGCCCTCCCATTCCACATACGACATTAATTAATGTATTTTTTGTTCTCATTTATTCATCGTCCCTTTTCTATAGTCTTTGTACTTTCCATTAAAGACGTCTCTAAGAAATCAAGTGAGTCAACTCTTCTAGTACGTATCATTGAATTAATGCCACTATAATTTATGGCACTTAATTGTGGAAGCTGCTGCCCTGAATAGATAATCCTATCTTGCAGATTAAAGCTTTCCAGTAAATCTGTTAAACGTTTATTAGATCCTTTTATGGCACTATAATACGTATAAAAATTTTTATTTAGATTAATAGATAGGATTGTCCCATGAAATGAATCAGTTATTACATATTGTGATTCATAAATTAATCTAATGAATGTGAGTGGATTAGGTAAAACAATTTTCCATGTACTTATATAATCTAATATACTTGTAGCTATTTTTACGACGTTATAGCCTGTTTGCTGTGCCAGTTCTTTGGCTAATTGATTGATTTCTTTAGAGTTGTTGATTGTATAGAGGAGAATATATTTCTTCTTTTTAGAAAAAGGCTTAGTATAAGTCAGCCATTCTTCAGCTGTAAATAGCATTGTAGGATCAACAACAACTTTAGCTATTCTATCAGTTAAATCATGGATTATTGCTTGGCCACTAATTTCTCTAACGGATAAAAAGTTAATATTACTTAATAGTCTTTGATAAGTTTCGCGATAAGGCATTTCTATATGGTTTACACCAAAGCTAGCAGCATAAGCAATTTTTTGATAATCATTTGGTATAAAATCTAGCAAATAAGATTGATCAAAACCAGTATTAACATAATTCCATACTTGATCGCTACCAGTAATTACAATATCCCATGAATGAGCATTATGTAAAGATTCAGTAGTTCTGTACACTTGACTGGTACAATTTAACCACTTGTTTCTAAAGCACTCGAATTTAATATATTTAATTAACCGATATGGATAATTAATGATGCCATTGATATTACCTTTCCAATTTTTATGCTTGCCAATATCTAATAGATGGTAATACTTTTTTTTATTAGCACATCTGTAATCAATCACTTCAACATTCTCATTAAAGTTTTTAACAGTATTTTGTAAAGCCATTGTTTGCAAGACTGCACCATAATTATCGGAATTATGAAATGTAATAATTCCTATTTTCATATTTGAACCTCCTTAGTAAATGAATATAACTTTTATCTATATTTTTTAATTAGAGATTCGGACATATTAAGTATAAGCATCTGTAAGGGTTTCTGCCTTTTTAAATAACTTAACTTAAGCTGTCGTAATTTAAAACCTATAGCCTTAGTCTTTATAGGGACTTTGAGGGAATAAGCAACCTCTTTAACATCAGATTTTTGCATAATGTTTTTTATGTAACAGTATCTATCCTTTAGACCCCATCCCCATTTCGGGTTCATACATAGGCCGATAATATTCATAACATCATCAATAAAGTATTGCTCTAATTGTTGTTTTGCCCCATCATTATATTGTCCCCATTGTTCTAAAGTGGTCTTAAAATAGTTATATATGTATAAGGACGTATCATAGTAATTTTTTGGAACTTTGTTACTATATATTGTATCAATTACTCTATAATTAGAATACACTTTAGAAGTTGTTATAAGTGAGCTAATGCACTTATAATAGTCAATATTAAAAATGATATCTTGACGTCTTCTTAACTTAGGAAAACGAATGTGATACTTATTAATTAATGCCATACGATAAAGTTTGTTCCAGGGGACACCTAACAGCAAATCATCCCACTGAAAAATCTCAATAAATGTCTGTTCACATTGCGCCTTTGTTACTAAGTGTAAATCTTGTGCTTGAATGACTTTCTTTCTTAAAAATGTATCTTGCTGATCATAAATCATAGCTTGTAAGCTCCAAAGTAATAAATCACACTGGTTATTTTCCATTATTTCATACATTTCTTCTAGCAAATTAGCTTCTATCCAATCATCTGGATCAATAAACATAATATACTTTCCTGTGGCCATTTCGATGCCTTTATTACGCGCTGGTCCTGCACCTTCATTTAAACTATGTTTTACTTTAATTTGTGAATACTTTCGGGCATATTCATTGCAGATTGAACCACTTGAATCCGTTGAACCATCATTGATAAGTAGAATCTCATAATCTTTAAAGCTTTGACTTAATATAGAGTCAATACATTGTTTTAAATAAGGTGCCACATTATAGACAGGTACCACGATACTAATTAACGCCATGTCTACTCCTCTCCTTTATCTGTAGATACGCTTCTATTAATGTTATTCACATCTAGAGACAAGTATGACTTATTTTTAGACAAACACTCATATTACCCTGATTTTGTTCATATATAAGAAGTGATAACTCATAGATATGTTTGTCTTATTGAGAGGAGGTTATTATGAAAAAAAATTTAACTATACTTCACTGGTTACTCCAGCAAACAAGACCCGTTTTATTTTATTTAATACTTATTATTCTACTTAATAGTGTCACCTCGGTTGTGGGTGTTGCCTCTGCACTTGTTACAAAATCATTAATCGATGCAGCCACAACACATGGACCTATTTTTAAGTGGATGGGCATTTTAGGTGGGATCTTAATCTTTCAGATTGTTGCACGATTTGTAGGTAGCTTATTGACGACGTATTGTGCTAATAAATTCTCTAATACACTACAAACAAAACTTTATAGCCATATTACATATAGTGAGTGGCAAGAGCAAATGGTATACCATAGTGCTAATATTATTAGTCGTTTAACCGGTGATTTAAATACGGTTACAACCCTTATTACTTCGTCTATCCCTTCAGTGATTTCTTTAGGAATTACATTAGTTACAGCTTTCTTTACGCTATTATACTTAATACCTAGTATGGCAATCATAGCAATTATTCTTTCACCCTTAACAGTTATCTTTGCAAGCTTTTTTAGTAAGTGTGTTAAAAAGTATTATATGGCATTACAGGATAATAACATTAAGCACCGCTCTTTTCTTCAAGAATCTTTGCAAAATATCGTTATCACTAAAGCCTTTTGTGAGGAACAGCAGAATATCGAGGTACTTAAATCCATTCAAGATAAATCCTTTAAATTATCAATGGATCAAACAAAACTTTCTACCTGTTCAACAACGTTTTTTCATATAGGTGGTGTATTAGGATATTTCTTAATTTTTGCTTGGGGCGCCTTAAATTTAGCGCATCAAACAGGAACTTATGGTACGCTTACAGCTTTAATGCAACTTTTTTCTAATGTGCAAGCCCCATTTACAAGCTTGGCACGCTATTATCCCCAGTTTGTCACGAGTTTCGCAGCAAGTGAACGACTTATGATTTTAGAAGAGCTTCATTTAGAAACCATCAATAAACTTAACTTAGGTGCAGCACCAACTATTGAATTTAAAGATGTTAGTTTTGCATATGAACCTAATCGCCCTGTATTAAATAAAGTTTCTTGTATATTTGAGCCTGGAGAAATCATCGGTTTAATCGGGCCTTCGGGAGAAGGAAAAACTACACTTATTCGCCTGCTGCTAGCACTTGTTACACCTTTAAGTGGCGAGATATTAATTAACGATGGCATACATACCTCAAGGCTTTCTGCTAGCTTTAGAAACTTTGTTTCCTATGTACCTCAAGGAAATACCCTTTTCTCAGGTACCATTGCTTCGAATCTTTATAAAGGTAATCATCAAGCAACACCATCTGATATTATGAAAGCTTTGCAACTGGCTGATATTGATGAATTTGTTTATAGTTTAGAACATCAACTCGAAACATTAATAGGTGAAAAAGGTATTGGACTTTCAGAAGGCCAAGCACAACGATTAGCTATAGCTAGAGCATTCCTTCGTCAGAAGCCCATTTTAATATTAGATGAGGCCACATCAGCACTAGACCCTAATACAGAAATTAAAGTGCTTAAAGCAGTTTCTAAACTTGAATATCATCCAACTTGCATTATAATTACCCATCGTCCTTCTGCATTAAATATCTGTGACAGGATTTATGCTTTAGAAAAAGGATGTCTTATAGAAAAAGAAAGTATAAAAAAAGACTACTGCATAAACAATTAAATTTGATTATGCAGTAGTCTTTTTTATGCTTAGTGACTAAAATTAGCTGGAGAATCAGGGCCACTATGATCACCATAGATGCTTTCAAAAGCGTCTTCAATACAATCTGGGATAGAAGTGTCATTTCCACTTGTAGCAGGGTTACCCGCGGTTTTTGCAAGCCTTAAGTTTGTAATTTCTGGTTGTTCCCATGTTTTCATATAAATCATCCTTTTTAGAAGATATGTATGATAAATAATGTTTCAGATATTATCAGGAAAGTTAAAACATTATTATCACCCGCAAGGCGTTAAATAATATTTATTTGCAAATGCAACAAATTGTACACTACATTTACAGTAACTATTTCTATGCGCTATTTATTTAACTTATGACTAAGCCGGAAAATAAATAGTATTGACCTGTTTTATTTGAATAAAATGATAAAATACTAAAGCCGTCATGAGACTCTTCAATTCAAAGCCATAAATATTTAAATGATTATTTTTTTCATACTGTTTAAGCAAGTGAGCAATTTTAGGGAAATCTAAGTAGTCCTTAATACTAGAATCACTTAATAGCAGTTCTAATTCTTCTTTGATTTCAGAGCTATAAGGCATTAGGCGCTGCACCCAATCTGCAGCTTGCTTACCTCTTGTGTAGTAATTTAAACGGATGCTATTTGGTACAGCATCCTTCATGGCTCTCCTAATTAGCGAACGTTCTTCACCGTGATAAACAAATTGTTTCTGTGGAATGCTTAAACAAAGTTCAATAACACGCTTATCTCTAGTAGGATCTCTTCTAATTAAGCCATAGGTAAGCGATTGTTTCGTCTCTATCGCCCCCATATGTGAAAATAAAATTAAATTTGTAGTAAATTGTTTCTGACTATGTTCTTCTAATATTCTTTTGTCATTAAAGAGATATCCTTTTTGTTTAATACGTGCTAAACAGTGATATTTCTCAGCAAGTTTTGGGTTAACGATGGCTAATGGGTCTACTTGTAAACTACTACTTTTAAATTGATTAAATAACTTCTTTAAGACAGTAAGATACGCTATTTTTCGACTACTATGATGAAATTTACAAAATGCATTAATTTCTTTTATTAAACATAGCCAACGCCCCTGATGAAATAGTGTATTCCAATAGCAGAAAACATTACCCTGTGAGATAGAAAAATTGCCAAACTGACCATCTAATAAAACTTTACACTGTTTTTCCTGAGCAGTTTCTAAAATGCCTTCTATCCAATATAGGTTTTCGATGACTTTATAAGGTTGCTCTAGAATTTGAATCCTTTTATCTATACCTTCAAAGGCGTTCTTAGCATCAAAACTCTTAAAACAAGGTTCTATATTGGGATATAGTTTTTGCATTTCTAGGACATAAGGAGATTCATCAACTATTTTAGAGCTCCCCATTTGATTACTATATGCCATTAAGGGAATTTCAGTAAAACTCATGAGCTTTTTATTTTGTTTGGCAAGTTCTGGTGCTGCTACAGCAGCCACAGCAGTAGAGTCTAATCCGCTACTAAGCATAATACCTACATTTTCAGAAGAACGTAAGCGACATTTTACAGCCTGATTAAAGACATTTCTAAATGCTTTCTCATATGCAGCATTATTACCTAGATTTAAGGTTTTGATGCGCTCAGGATGCCAATATTGTAACATATGTATTTTTTGATCAGCCGTAACAATAAGTTGATGACCTGGTGGAAGTTGATTAATTCCTTGATAAACTGTTTCATCTATACATATTTCATGTACAACACCTTGAATGGTTAGAAAATCAGCTACCCACTTTTCATTTAAGGGTCTCTCTCCTATTACTTGTAAAATGGGTGCCATCACTGTACAGAAAATAAACTGCCCAGAAGCTTGTGTATAGTATAAGCTCCTTTTACCTACATGATCCCTTACACAAAAAAGTATTTTTTTGATGTTATCCCATATAGCAAAAGCAAAGTCACCTATTAAATGCTCGCTACAATGTGTGCCCCATTTTTGATAAGCTGCTACAATAATTTGACTGTCTGATATATCTTTGCTAATATGCAAGCTTGCAATAAGCTCTTCCCTATTATCAATAATAGCATCTGCTGTAATACTTAAGGATGGTGTTTTAAAGGGAAGCTTTTCCTTTAAAGATTCTATAGTGAAATACTGCATACCACAGGCCATATAAGCTTGTGATTGTTGTAAGAACGCTATTGGTTGTGTTTGATAACAATTCATAGCATTTAATAAGACTTTATAATGTGATTGACTTGCTGTACCTAAAATACCACCGATAATGCTCAACTTATAGCCCCCTTGCGTTTATCATGCTATAACAGCTACTAAATCTGCATTATATAGTTTCTGTAAATAGGCAAGAACTTGCTCTTCACAAACAGTTTGTGATACATCATATTCTTTTAATAGGTTTTGAACTAAATTTTCTACGGTAATAGGATTTTCAATTCCTTCCCAAATACTAGCCCCTATACTATTTAAGGCATAATAATTGCCTGTATCTAAATCCATCATTACCTTATCATCATCTAAATCAGTTAGATATATTTCCCTTTTTTGAAGGACCGTTGTTGTTAATGTAATATTTTCTTTCTTCATAAACTTCACTCCTATAAAATAATTATTTTTGATTATTAATTACAATTTTTTCTAGCATTTCATTAATACAAAAGTGATCTTTTGGTCTTGTTATTACAAAGTATGAGACGTTAGTTGCTATTTGAATTAATTGTTTCATAAAAGCTGAAGAAGTTCCTGTATAGTATCTAACTTGTAATCTAAATAAATTTTTCATTAAACCAATAAGTTTTGCCTTACCTTTTTCTTCCTTAATTTGTACATAAGATACATCACAGGGGCGTATTTCATAAATAGCCTTTACTGGAACAATTTTTTTTGAATAGCATGTTAAATGATGCGTAATATACTTACCTTTGGCATAGCTTACCTTTTTATAGTTAGTCTTATCGATGTTTAAGTGATTTAAGGCATTTTCACACAGCTTTTGCTGGGGAAAGCCTTTATAGGCATTAACTGTATTGCTATTATTTAACTCTAAAAGATTAATATCATCTGATAATAAGGGATACCCTTTTAATCTAAATGCTGTCGCAATAGTAGATTTTCCTACACCGCAGTTTCCACAAAATAAAATAGCCTTGTTATCTATTACCACACTACTACTATGTAGAATAACAGCTTCTCTTTGTGCTAATAGCACACCTAATACGGAACCTAACAAAAATAAAATGATGTTCCCATCATCTAAGCTTTCCATAGGTTCTATGCGAATATAATTGCCATGTGCAACATAATAATTGGCCACCTCTTCTACCTTTAGACAATATTCATTTTGAGCTAATTGACTATAGCTATTTTCATAAAGAACACTTTCTTTTATAGCAGGAATTTGCCCTAATTCAATAAAAACATCTGGTGGAGTATCTATTTCTTCACTTTTATCCAATAGTGCAAGCTCTAATTGACTTTCTACTTGTAAATTAAATAGCTGATATTTATATAGTATATTCATCCTTAGCCTCCCAGCATCTCAAACTTGTCCTCCATTCATCTTATGATAATTTATATATAATTATGCTATTTACACATTATATATAGGAAAAAACAAAGTGTTTAACCTAAGTATGATTTTTCGGCAGTAAAGAATTTAAGCATTAATAAAGCATATCTATCTTTATATCTTCATATATAACTAGAAATAGCTTGTATAGGAGGTGTATAGATGCAAACATTAACAGTTATTGTGCCATGCTATAATGAAGAAGTTGCTATCCCCTATTTACATACAGCACTCCGTGAGACTATGTCTAAACTTGATTCATTAGAATGTGAAGTTTTATTTATTGATGATGGTTCTACAGATCATACATTAGAAGTCATTAAATTACTTCAAGCTACTTATTCTGATATTCACTATATTTCATTTTCACGTAATTTTGGAAAGGAGGCAGCTATCTATGCTGGGCTTAAAAATGCAACTGGAGATTTCGTTGTAGTGATGGATGCGGACATGCAACATCCACCTAAGTTGCTTATTGAAATGTATGAAACGTTATGTAATAAAAAATGCGACTCCGTGGCAACGAGACGAGTGACACGCAGAGGTGAACCGCCAATTCGCTCATTTTTTGCTAGATGGTTTTATGCAATTATGCATAGACTTTGTAAAATTGAGGTTGTAGATGGGGCCTGTGACTTTCGTCTTATGACAAGACAAATGGTGAATGCGCTATTAGAGATTACAGAATATAACCGTTTTTCAAAAGGACTTTTTAGTTGGGTAGGTTTTCATACAGAATGGATTGAATATGAAAATGTAAAACGTATAGCAGGTGAAACGCATTGGTCTTTTTGGGGACTTTTACGTTATTCATTGGAAGGGCTCATTGCCTTTTCTACTGCGCCCTTAGCTTTTGCTTCTATTATGGGATTATTCTTTTGCATATGCTCATTTGTAGCTATTGTTTTTACTATTGTGCGTCAGCTCATTTGGGGAGGTTCTGCTTATGGATGGCCTTCCTTAGTTTGTATTATTTGTTTTATCAGTGGTATTCAGTTATTCTGCATTGGTATTTTAGGTCAATATTTAGCTAAGACTTATCTAGAAACTAAGCATAGGCCTATTTATATTATTAAAGAAATTCATTAGTTAAAGGAAAAAGACTATGATTATATTTATTTGCTATATTGTACTTACAGTAAGTGGTTTAACTTTGTTTAAGCTTGGCAGTCCAACTAATTTTTTTCATTTAACAGTAAAGCAATTAGAACTGCACTTTTCATTACTTTCACTATTAGGCATCTTTTGCTATGGCTGCAGTTTTATCCTATGGCTGGTGATTATTAAGCATGAATCACTGAGTTATATTTTCCCTATGACGAATGGTATTATAACTTTAATGACTTTAATAAGCGGTGTCGTATTATTACATGAGTCACTGCAGTTTCCTCAGATTATAGGAATTATATGCATTATTACAGGTGTCATACTTATCAATTTATTTAAATAAAGTATTATATTTTCAGAAAAGTGTTTGACATTGTCAGGATGACTTATTATAATAGGCATATGTTGATTTAATAAAAAAATAAAAAATTAAGGAGGTGGATTTATGTTTTTACATTTTAATAATCAAGAAGTTAAACAATTAAATATTAAAATAGATCCATCTCCTATAGATGGGTCAAGTAACCAAGGCCACTATATTATAGAGCTCATTCGTATAACTTTGTAGAGTATATAATTTTTGAATGAGATAATATTATTTTGTAATAAAAAGGTCATGGTTTTACTATGGCCTTTTATCTGTTTATTTAATTTTGATGTCCTTAAATAAATTGATTAAAAAAGGTCATAGTAACACACTATGACCTTTTTTATTTTTATAAAAACATAATATTAAAGGGGGAATATATTTGTTAAGAGTATTACGCTATGTTATAAAACATAAAAAGCTACTGATATTAGGCACACTTTGTATGCTGCTTGTTATTGGTATTGATCAAATTTCACCACTTCTGCAAATGATACTTGTAGATCACATTATTATTGAAGGTAAAGCTGAATTATTTAAATATGTTATTTTAGCTATGTTGATTTTAACAGTTTTAAAATCAGCCTTTGGGTTTATTAAGGAATATACCTATGACCTCATAGGTGTTCGTGTGCATACAGCATTAAAAAATGAGCTTTTCAAGCATATGGAAACATTTGAATTTACGTATTACGATAATATGAATACTGGTGAATTAATGTCACGTATTAATGAAGATATTGAAAATGTGTGGCAAACAATTGGCTTTGGTTTACGAATGTTTGTGGAGAACATTTTTTACTTTACATTCAGTGCCATTATTATCTTTGTACTAGATTGGCGATTAGCTAGTATTTGTGTAGCTTTTATGATTCCTATTAGCTTCATTGCAATAAAGATAGAAAAACTATTTGGCATCAGCTATGGGAAACTGAGTGATCAAACAGCTATCATTAATACAACTGCTCAAGAAGATCTTTCAGGTATGCGCTTAGTTAAGGCCTTTGCACGTGAAAAATATGAAATTAATAAGTTCCTAAAACTTAATCAAAAGTTCTATGATATTAATATGGAAATTGCGGATACAGAAGCTAAATATATGCCACTTATTGAGTTTTTAACGAATATTTCTAGTGTCGCTATGATTATATTTGGTGGCGTATTTATTTTAAAAGGAAATATGTCTATGGGCGTTTTAGTTGCCTTTAGTAATTATATTTGGAATCTTATTTGGCCTATGCGTCAATTAGGATGGCTTATGGGGGTACTTTCTCGTAATCAAGCTTCGGCAAAAAAGGTATTTGCAATACTTGATCGTCAAACTAAAGTCCAATCTCCTTCAAAAAATGCATATGCACCGGAAAAAATAGAAGGTGATATAATCTTTAATGGCGTGAATTTTAAATATCAAGATGAAAAGGTATTAGAAAATATTAATCTTACCATTCCTAAAGGCAGTAAGGTAGCAATTATGGGCACAACGGGTGCCGGGAAGTCATCACTTATTCAGTTACTTGGCCGTTACTATGAGGCTTATGAGGGAGATGTATTAATTGATGGCGTTAATGTAAAAGACTATGACTTAAATGTACTACGTCGCCAAATGGCCATTGTGCCACAAGATACGTTTTTATTCTCAGATACCATTGCGAATAATATTCGTTTTAGTAAACAAGATGCTACATTAGAGGAAATCAGAGAAGTATGTAAAAAGGCTTGTATTTTAGAGTTTATTGAAAGCTTACCTGAGGGATTTAATACAGAGATTGGTGAACGTGGGCTTGGATTATCTGGTGGGCAGAAACAAAGACTTGCTATCGCACGTGCATTACTTCGTAAGGCACCTCTATTAATTTTGGACGATGCGACTTCTGCTCTTGATATGGAAACAGAACATGCACTACTTACTTCGTTATATGAATTAGAAAATGCCTGCACCACATTTATCATTGCACATCGTATTTCTGCTGTGAAAAATGCAGACTTAATTGTTTATCTAGAAGATGGAAAGGTTAAAGAATCTGGTACACATGAAGCATTACTCAAACAGAAAGGTTGCTATTATGAAGTCTTCTGTAAGCAATATGAAGACTTTAATACACTAGAAAAAAGGGGGGTTAAAATTGGCTAATTCTTCAAAGAAAAATTTAATTAGACGTTTACTAACTTATCTTAAGCCTTATAAAATACCAACTTGTATTGCAATACTATTACTTATTGTAACTATGTTTTGTAGTGTTATTAATCCCTATTTATTAGAAATTGCCATTGATAAGTATATTGCTAATGGAGATTTCAAAGGGTTATTTATTATAGGTGGCATTTTGATTAGTCTTAATGTCATGAGCTGGATTATTTCATATTATCGTACACATATGATTGCAAAAGTTACAAATGAAATACTTGTTAATATCCGTTATGAGCTTTATAGTCATATTCAACAGCTTTCATTTGACTTTTTTGATACGCGACCTGTTGGTAAGATTCTTGCTAGGGTAATTGGAGATGTAAATGCCCTAAAAGACTTATTTAATCAGACGATTCAATCTTTAGTACCTGAAATTCTAACATTAGTTTGCGTAACATTTTTTATGTTTCTATTGAATGTGAAGATGGCACTGGCATGTTTAGTATTACTGCCCATCTTAGTGGCAGCAATGTCTTTTATTGAGATTCACTCGCATAAAAGATGGCTTATTTATCGTGAATATCGTTCAAATTTAAATGCCTTTAGCCATGAAAGTTTTTCAGGTATGAAGGTTGTCGAGGCCTTTGCCAATGAAGCAAGTCATGCTGAAACATTTAAGGAACATGTACAAAAAATGTCAGATAGCTTTATCCATGCTGTCAAGCTAAACGACTTCTTTTGGCCATTAGTAGATCTTTCTTGGGGGGCTGGTAATGTTATTGTATTTTTCATCGGGTACCATTTAGTAATGAAGGGTGAAATTCAAATAGGAACCCTTTTAGCATTTTGTATGTACGTTGGTATGTTCTGGCGACCTATTATGAATCTCTCAACCTTTTATAATACACTTATCACAAATCTTTCTGCTGCACAGCGTATTTTTGCTATATTGGATGAATCCCCAGCTATTCAAAATAAAGATGCTATAACAGGCAAAATATTACCAGCTATAGGTACAATTAAAGGACGCGTTATTTTTGATCATGTAAGTTTTTCTTATGAAGAAAATGTACCAGTATTAGAAGATGTGAGTTTTACAGTTAATCCTGGGGAACGTGTCGCCTTAGTAGGACCTACTGGTGCTGGTAAAACAACAATTGTTTCTCTTTTAAGTAGGTTTTATGAGCCAACTCAAGGGCGTATTTTAATTGATGGTACAGATATTAAATCAGTTGATTTAGAATCTCTTAGAGGTCAAATGGGGATTATGTTACAAGATACTTTCCTATTTTCTACAAGTATTATGGAGAATATTCGCTATGGTCGTTTAGAAGCTACAGATGAAGAAGTTATTGCTGCGGCTAAAGCAGTAAATGCTCATGAGTTTATTATGAAGATGGAAAAAGGCTATGATACCGAAGTAAATGAGAGAGGATCTAGGCTCTCCCTAGGCCAGCGCCAGCTTATTTCATTTGCAAGAGCATTACTTGCAAATCCAAGGATTTTAATATTAGATGAGGCAACCTCTAATATTGATACACAAACGGAAAAACTTGTTCAATCTGGAATAGAAAAACTACTAAAAGGACGCACTTCTTTTGTTATTGCACATCGACTTTCTACTATTCGTGATTGTGATAAAATTATGGTCATCAATCATGCAGGTATTATGGAATCTGGTACACATGAACAGCTTTTGCAACAAGATGGGCTTTATGCAAAACTTTATGAAGCACAATACCGATTAGTTTCTGAAACAGCTTAAAGAATGAATATGTTATTTCTTTATAAGAGATACTAAGTAAGTATACAACTTTAAATTGGGTAAGGAGCTGATAGAATGAGTAATCAGAATTTTTGCATTGCGACCCTTTCAGAAACTGAAAAGCAAAAGCTTTATGAAGTAGAACAAGAACTTAAACAAAAGACAGGCAAGGAATATGTTTTAATTGCATGGGAGACCAAATAATATAGATAGGTTTCTTAATAAACACTAAAAAAGATAGGATATCTAAGTATCCTATCTTTTTTAGTGTTTATTTGTTTCCGGTAAGTCCTTTCATATATGAAAAAGGATCTGTTGGAATAAGTGATTTAATATCAGGAATCTCCCCTTCTACACCATCTACAAGCCAATCCATATGCACAATGTCATCATAATCTAATGAGACATTGCGTTTAACTTTTAATTGCTTATTTTGGTTGTATATAGGACCTTCAAATATATTAAATTCATTGCGTGTAATAGCCTTTTTTACATTTTCAATCAGATATTTCATAGGTGCGTTAATATTGCGGTTTGAATAAAGCAAATCCACAATGCCATTATTCATACCTTGCCAGAAGTTGATTGTACGTCCTTCAGAGTCCTCATATAGTGTATGCCATGTGCCGTTTAAGATGTTTTGGATAACGCTTTCATAAAAAACACCCCAATTCCAAATAGCCATAGCATAATGTGTTTTTTCATGAGTAATTTCATCAATCTTATAAACACCATATCCCTTTGAAACATCACCTGGGATTGGTAAATCTTCATTGGAGATAATATCGGCACCCATATTTAACAGCTTTTCTGCAATGCATTTTCCGCCTTCAGGGTTATCCCATCTATTCGTCCAAAGTGCTTTAACTGTAACATAAGGATTTACTGCACGTGCACCTAATGTGAAGGCGTTAATGCTGCTAATTACTTCTGAAATAGGATAAGGTGCAACATAACCAATTACGTTATTTTTTGTCATACTCCCTGCAATCATTCCTAATAAATAGCGAGGCTCATGAATACGACCATAATAAAGCGTTAGAGATTTATAGGAATGTGTGGCTGCACAGTTAAAGAATTTTACATGTGGAAATTCAATGGCAGCTTTTAAAGCAGGTGCTAAAAAGGTTGGACTTGTAGCGAAAACAAGATCATAACCCGCTTCAGCTAATGTTTTAAAAGATTCAAAGGCACGTTCATCTTCTGGTACATTACAAACTTTTTCTGTTGTAATTTGTCCCTTAAAAACATTATCTATGTGTAGGCGTCCTAGTTCATGACTATATGCCCATCCAGAATTCTCACTACTTTTTGCATATACAAAAGCAATTTTAAGAATCTTTTTAGGTGTCATAAAATCCGTTAAGTTACTTAGACGTAATTTTTTACGTGGCACTTCAATCGCTTCAGTTTCAACACTCACAGCATTTGAGACGGTACCTTGTAATTCTTCAATAATGCTTTTTATATTGGCCTTATGTTTTTCTGGTGTAATTTCTTCAGGAAGCCCATATACTTTTAAAAATGTTAAAAAAGCATCACCTGTCGTAATATTTAATTTTGCACCACCCTGTTCATGATAAATCTGACGGAAAGGTCGATACAGATTTGCTAGGAATACTTTGCCCTTCTCTTCCACTTCAAGTTCTTCGTTAAATGGATAGGCCTTAAAGTATTTTAGTAATTCATCAAAAGAACCTTCTTCAGAAACCCATATGCTATTAATTCTTGAGGCTTTATAAAAATCCATAAATTCATAATAGATATTATTAATTTTACTTTCCGGATTACGTTTAGGGATCAGGCGAATAACTTGCCCACTAATTGTAGTGCCTTTTAAGTATTTTAGCACACTTACACGCTTATTACCTTCAACAACAAAAAAGCGATTTAAATATTCATAAACTTTAATAGGGTCTGCAATCCCTTGTTCTATATGATAATGATATAGATGCATCCATTTTGATGCAAACTCAGTTTTAATCGGCATAATAGGTAAAAAGTTGGCTGTAAAAGAGATACTTCTTGAGTGAGTATATGTACCAATAATTTTATCAATAGGTATATCAATAAGACCTAATGGATATTCAGCGGCTATATCATTAGGCTGAATCATTCCATCTAAAGCAGGTAAGTATCCAGATTCACCCTCAGAAACCTTCTGATTCCAAACTGTTTTTCCATTTTTATATGCTTGCTCATAAATATGTTCTATTTCTATACGATTCATGATGTTCACCCTACTTTCATGTGAGAGAATAAAGGGATTTATTTTCTTTTAAAGCATTCCTGTGCTTCATCATTCATCCCCCAATACAAATATCTACCTTCAATACGATAAGACATCGTAAAAGTTAAATCATCTATTGTATATTCCATCGTATTAGGAGAAATAATATGATAAGTACCAGTAAGTGGACTTGCTGAAAGAATAACTCGCTCATCTTGAGTAAACTTAACAGTTGCACCTGTCTCAGTAGAAATCCATTTACCTGTTAATGAAGGATTTTCATAGTTATTCATTGAGCCTAATGTTAAGAAACTCACAGCAAGTACACTTATAATTAGTAAAAGCATCCATAATTTTTTCTGTGATATATGATGTTTCGTCGTGTACATCTTTGATTTGTACATGATTTCCTCCTCTTTAGAATAATATACTAACTTTATATTACACTAAAAAGTCAAAGATGACAATTTTATTTAAGAATGCTTTGTAATATATCAGAATTAATAGGAAACTCAACAACACCTGCTGCATAAGGAGCAATTTCATATACGTTAAAAACAATTACAAGCTGACCATATTTATTGATATAAAATTGTACATTATCTTTGATTCCAGAAAAGCCATCACTACCAGTGAAGAAAAATTCACCTTTTGCAGTACGTGCTATAATTTGACGGTTAATTTCTTCATTAATTATCTCCTTATAAGGTGCGTTAGCTTTAAATAAACTAGAAAGTGATACTTCCTCATTATTGATAGTATCTAATACAACATATTTTTGTGTACTTAAACCATGTGCACCACCACTGTATTCATAATCTAAAAATTCTATGACAAAGTAAGGATCCACTGTTTCAATAAGTGTATAGTTAGATAAATACTCAAATTTTAAAGGTGGAATATTGTCTTCTAAGTTTGCTTTGTTATAGCTTTCTGCATTATGAATTGCATTAGTTGCTTTACTTTTTCCTTCTTTTAAAAAACGATGATTTAAACTTTTTTCAAATTTTGTATCGCTAAATCCATGAAGTTGTGGTAACTTAATATCAAGATAAAGGGTAGAAAGGTCTTTACTGATATGTTTAGTTGTTGCCATAATACAGGGTATATCAGACATGACGAAAATAGCTGTACCGGGTTTGTCTTTTTTTCCTGTTTTTGCTTGTGCCATTATGGGCGAAATAAGTGTGAATATACATAAGAGGTAAAGCATCGCTTTAAAAATTTTCTTTTTCATATTTAGCCCCCTGAATCGTATTTTTATATTATTATTTTGCCCTAATGAATGGCTTCTATGTTAAGCAAACATTTGCAAATCTGCAAAGTATTTCATTAAGAAAAATATGTTAGGGCCTAAATTGAAAGAGACTCATATTGTCTTTAAGAAAGGATAAAGGTGGATTAAAAAATGAATAAATTTACCAACCATATACAAGAAATGCATCGTTATTTTTATACACGTCGTACTTATGACATTAATTTTAGAATTTATTATTTAAAAAAATTAAAAAAATCTATTTTAAATCATCAGGAAGATATTATTAAAGCCTTGTATAAAGATTTTAAAAAACCAGCTTTTGAAACCTATACAACAGAGATTTATACAACAATTACAGAAATAAATCATATGCTAAAAAATATTACTAAATGGACAAAAGGTAAAAATTATGGGGGTGTACTTCCACTTATAGAGAGCACAACAAAAGTTATGCCTGAACCTTATGGCGTTGTATTGATTTTTACCCCTTTTAACTATCCCTTTCAGTTAGCAATAATTCCTCTTATAGGTGCATTAGTGGCTGGGAATTGTGGCATTATTAAAGTCTCAGAGTATACACCTTATACTAATAAAATACTACGTCAAATCATTGAAGAAGTTTTTCCTTCTTACTATGTAACAATTATAGAGGGTGATGCTAAAGCGTGTGAGGAATTATTAAAAGAACCACTAGATTATATTTTCTTTACTGGCAGCATTGAGGTAGGAAAGAAGGTTATGGCAGCGGCGGCTGCACATCTCGTACCAGTAACATTAGAACTTGGTGGAAAAAGCCCTACAATTGTAGATTATGACGCAGATATTAAGTTGGCAGCTAAACGTATTGCATGGGGCAAATGCATTAATGCAGGACAAACTTGTATCGCACCTGACTATGTTTTAGTACATGAAAACGTGGCTGAAACCTTTATTACAGAGCTTATTAAAGTGCTAGATAAGCATTATAGTAATTCAAAACAAATTGCACGCATTATTAATGAAATGCATTATGTACGTTTATTGCAAATGATGGATGAAGAGAAAATTTGTTATGGTGGTCATTTTAACACAGATGACTTATATATTGAGCCTACTCTTCTTTATCCGGCAAGTATTCATGATCCTGCTATGTCTGAAGAGATATTTGGTCCTATCTTGCCAATCATTCCATTTAAGCGTTTAGATGAATCCATTCGCCTTATTCAACAACGTCCGAAACCATTAGCTTGTTATATCTTTGGTGAAGATAAAAAACGTATACAATATTTACTAAAGCACATCTCTTTTGGCGGTGGATGCGTTAATGACACGATTTTACACAGTACTCATCCAGAAGCTGCATTTGGAGGTGTTGGCTATAGCGGTATGGGACAATATCATGGCTATCATAGTTTTAAAACATTTTCTCACGAAAAGACAATACTTATAAGTGGAAAAAAAGAGTTACCATTTCGCTTTCCACCTTATGCACCTAAAATACCACTTATTAAAAAACTTATTCGTTAAATAAACTTATGAATGTATTAAAATAATAAAAAGCAATATGTCTTTCACTAGACATATTGCTTTTTTATTATTAGTAACAATCAGATCCTTTATTTTTCTTAATATCATTAAGTTTATCTAAAAAATCTTCAATTTGCCCAATTTCCATATCCCCTTTAGCTTGGATTGTATGGATTTTTTCTTCTCTAAAGTTTTTAAGATGCATTGTCATTGTATCGTCATTACCTTTTTCAGTATAAATACAACGATATCCTTCTTTATATTTGTTTTTTAAATCATCATATCCACTCATATTATTCACTCCTTTTTTAGGTAGTATAAGTTAATAAGTGGATTTTAATACCTATTTTTATTGAAAACTTAATTTTTTGATTTGTTCTTGCTTATTATGTGCATCAATTTCATGCGTATAAATAGAAAGTGTAATAGATGGATTACTATGTGAAATTAATGAGGAAATTGTAGAAATATCCATATTAGATGCAATGCAATAAGAAGCAAATGTATGTCTAAATAAATGGGCATGAATATGACGTCCCATTACTTGTGATAGTTTATTCATTAAATCATGTAATGTGCGGGTTGATAAGTAAGTAGATATATCATTTTTGCTAGGAAATAAATATATACTTTCATCTAAATTTTTTATCAAATCTGGATTTAGAGTTTGAAGGGCTTCATCATATAATGTAAAAGCTGCTAATAAATCTTCATGAATAGGAATCTGATTATACTTTGCACCTTTGGTAAAGAGTAAGATAGTTTGCCCTACTAGATTGATATCCTGTTTTTTTAGAGCAACCGCCTCATGCGCACGACAACCTGTATAAAGTAAGAGACTTATTAGTAAGCGGTTACGAATTGCACAATAATAAAGATAATGATAATACGATTGATCTTTTTTTACTTCTAATCGTTTAACTTCTTCATCTAGGTAACCAAAGAGATGTACAATCTCTTCTTTTGTAAGCACTTCTTTGGGTAAAACTGTTTTCTTGTTCTTAATAGGATCTATATACTCATAAAGCTTCTCTGTGCAAAGTTGTTTACGATAACAATACTTCATAAAACGGTGTAAAACGACACGTTTACGTTTGATTGTTGTCACTTTAAGTGTCTTAATACTAATAAAATAATCCTGAAAATCCTCAAAGCCTAATTCATTTAAATCAGTTTTAGATGTCCAGTTTATAAATTGTTTTAAGTCCTGTCCATATGCACGAATAGAGTGTTTAGAAAGTTGCTCACTCTCTAATGCTTCTAAAAAATAAACTACTGCTTTTTCAATTTGCATATTGAAGTCTCCTTAGTGATTGATACTACTTATTATAATACTAAAACAAAAGAGACGCTATAATAGCAACAGGCTATATGGCGTCTCTTTATGTAAATAATTATTTAGATGGTTTTGTAAGTTTTCTATAGATTAAGAAATACATTACTGCAATGAATAAACCACCAACGATATTTCCTAATGTAACTGGAATAACATTTTTTACAAAGAAGTTACCCCATGTTAAAGTTGCAATTTTATCTGCAGCTAAATGTGATGCTTCTACAAAGTCTACATTTGATTTTACAAAAAGTGCTGTTGGAATATAGTACATATTCGCAACAACGTGCTCTGCACCACTAATTGCGAAAGCAAAGATTGAGAAGAATCCGGCTAAGATTTTACCTGAAATATCTTTTGCACCATAAATCATCCAAATCCCTGCACATACAAAGATATTACAAAGCACTGCTAAACAAAATGCTTCTTTGAATCCTAAATTAACTTTATTAACAGCTGTTTTGAGAACATAACCGCCGAAAGCATTGTCACTCATTGTTAAAAGTCCACTGTTTGCTACTAAAAATGCTACAGTTACTGCACCTACAAAGTTTCCTACTAAAACAATTGCAAGGTTTTTAACAAATTGTGCAACTGTTGTACGCTTTTCTAATGTAGAAAGTGCAATTAAGCAGTTACCTGTAAAAAGATCCGCTCCATTAATAACTACAAACATTAACCCAATTGGGAAAACTGCACCAGTTACAAGTTTATTAATCCCTTTGTTTGCGATATCGTGAGCAGCTACTGAAGAAGCAAAACCACCAAGTGCAATATATACACCCGCCATAATTGCCATTAAAAATACAAGTAACACACTACGATTTACTTTGTTTACGCCACCTTCACTTGTGTAGTCTGTGATTTCTTGTGGTGATAAATAATTTGCCATTTGTATACAACTCCTTTTTCAATTTATGAGTATACCATTATACAGAATAAATTTCAATATCTTACTCCTTTTTTTCTCCTGTATTTTGTAACTTTGCATAAAACTCTTGGATTTTTTCATTATAAGCACGTTCTAACTGACGATTTACTTCTTTTAAATCGTTAATTTCTTCTGTAAGTTGTAATTTTTGCTCGAGTAATTGATTTTTAAGTTCAAGTTCATAAGTTGCCTGACGCTTTTTAGTTTCCTCTTCGTGTTTTTCTAAAATCTGTTTTTTTTCTTCATTAAGCTTTTCTACTTCTCTTTGTAAAAACCAAACTTCTGAGGCTAATTCATCATTTCTATTTTTTAATTTGTTATTTTCTTCATTACGTTCACTAATCTCTACTTCTAAGCGTTTATAGCTTTCTAACTGCGCCTTTAATTCTTCTACTTCTTCCTCGAACTTTTGATGTAATAGCAGATTATTCTTTAATTGCGTTTTTTGATCAGCTAATTCTGCTTCAACATCTTTTAATTGAACAGTTACTGTTTTTACTTTAAGTGATTCTTCTTGAATGTCTTTTTGACTCGCTTCTAATTGCTTTTTGAGGCTTTCATTTTCAATTCTTAATACCTTTTCTTCTTCTTCTTTTTCATTAATAATTTCCTCTACCCCTTTTAAACGCTCTTCATACGCTATCTCACTCTTCTCTGTCATATGTAAATACAGTTTTTGAATGCGATTTAACAAAACTTGTAGCTCTTTCATATCACTTTCAAATAAATGACTCTCTGAACGCGATTTTTCTAATTTATAGCTTGTGAGCAGCATACTCATAAATTCTTTACCACTTAATGCATTATTTCTCATTAATTCGGCTAGTTCATTCTTCATTTCTTCGGTTACTTTTACACCAAATGTTACATCACTCATTTATTTACTCCTTTTTGTTAACTTTTTTGCAACTGGTTAACCTATTGATTTGTATGAAGTTAACTTAGGTTAACTTATATTTATATGTTAACATATTTTGCATGTAAAATGCAACCCACCACAGATAATTTTATATTATCTGTGGTGGGTATGAGATAGTGTAAGGGAAAAGATATTGAAATTAGCTCAAAATATTCAGTTAATTTTAACCTAGTACTAGAATTCACCATAATATAACCAGCTATATAATATTTACTAAATAGCGTAGAGCTCTTCGATATAAAATACTAGGGCTCAAAAGTAGTTAAATAATGTGATAAAACATAAAAGCAGTATGAGATAACGTAAAGAAGTGATTAAGGAAGTTCATATAGCAAGAAAAAAGACACCTATTATTTAGAGGCCACTGAAAAACTATCGTTTTTCAAATAAACCTAAAAAAAGCACTTCAAAAAAGGCAATCAAAATCTAAAGTCAAGATTTTAATTGCCTTTTTTCTTTATTATTAAGTTAATGGTGGTACTAGGCCTCCATTAACTTAATAATTCTTTTTAAATTTACTGCGAACATGGCCAGTGCCCCTTGCATTTCCATGCCTATTAAGCCTGATGATGATGCAACATCATAACCATGCCTATGTTTTAATTCACTATTTTTAGCTTCTATTTTATATCGCTCTTTTGATTTCTCTTTAAAATAGTCACTTTCTTGAAAACGCACCTGTTCTTTATGTATATCGCTCTTTATAGTTACAGAATAAGTTTTACTTTTAGCCCCATCTTTATAGCATCCATCTTTAAATGAACATACTTTACAGTTTTCAACATCAAAATAGTAGGTGTCTGCTTGATTTTTTGAGACACCTTTCTTTCCTTGTCTTGCTTTTCGAATCGCCATATGACCGGCTTTACAAACATACATTCCTGCATCTTTATTAAACAAAAATTCATCTTCTTTTTTTCTAACTCCTTGTGTTACAGACGGATTCAATTTGGCTACAAGCTTAATCTCATTTTCAGTTGCTAATTCAATATTTCCTTTTTCAGAATAAGCTGCATCACCTATAATAGTATCTATTTCAAGGCCGGTCTCTAAACTCTTCTCTAATAATGTTTTTAGTTCTTTTCCATCATTCTTTTCACCAGTGCTGACCGTTGCAGCGGTAATGATTCTTTCCTCCGTCATAGCTATATGTGTTTTATATCCAAAGAATGATGTATCAGCTGTTTTATGTCCTACCATTGCATCACAATCACTTGAAATCTTTAAATGTTCAATATCATCATTTACTGTCTCTTCTAAAAGATTTATCTTTTCTTTTACTTTAGGATATGAAGCGATTGCTTCATTAGTGTTTATTACTTTTAAAAGTTCTTGGCAGTATGTAATTTCCTCTTCTATAACATTTGACGTGTTTTTAGAAGGGAAAACATCTTTCATTTTTTCATCTATTTCATACACGGCTTTACGTAATTTTTTAGAACGATCTTGTAAAATCTCTATAGGTGATTTTTGATTATAACGTGATTTAGTATGTGTTGCATCAACGATAATAGATTTTGACTTAATAATACCTTTTTCAAGTGCTATGCCTACTGTCTTATTGATAAGTAAGTCTAAAAGATTAACATCTTTTAATCTAAGTTTACGAAACTTAGTCAATGAACTTGCATCAATAACAGCATCCTCAGGAGCCATATCTAGAAAATATTTAAAAGACATATCATATCTAGAGCGTTAACAATATCTACATCTGATAAATCAAAAATAGATTTTAAAAGAAGATATTTGAACGTGCGAATAGGACTAATGGCATTTCTACCATTATCTAAGCAATATTTATTAATAAGTTCATCATAAACAAAGGAAAAATCAATCAGTTCATTGATCTTACGTAAAAGATTATCCTTTGGGACAACGAGATCGTAAATTTTCATGTATGGGCTTAAGACTAAAGATTGTTGTTGTTGAAGCATAGTATCACCTTCCGAATTTGATACTTTTATTATAACAGAAAAAAGTCTATGATTGTCGAAATTCAACAATCATAGACTTTTTCAGTGGCCTCATTATTTAAGGTGTCTTTTTTATAATACCTAGCACTACTGCTAACACTAGATATATCGTTCTGTATAGTTTATTGCTTGTCTTATAAGTGTAATTTCTTCTTTGCTACTCAAGCCACTATCCTTAATATACCTAAAGGCAGGCGTAGCTTCATGATCAAGCCAATTGTAAAATGCATTAATTTTATCATTTGGTATTGATACTGTCTCACCATTCGTAAGATATACACGTAATTCCATATTTATCATCTCTTTATATTAGAATATACTAAAATAAGATTAGTTAAACATCCATTACTTGAAACTTTCTTTTGTAGTAATATACTCTACAAATAGCGTATGTATACATATAAAAGCAGCTAGATTTATTTCAAAAAGTATTAATCTAGCTGTTTTCAATGGTTAACTAGGCTATTAATTTTAAGTTAACCCTTAGATTTATAGGATAAAGACATTATAAGGTCAGTTGCTCCCCGATTAATTTATCGTAGCTTAAGTTATTTAAGTTCATATTTGAGCGGATATTTTCTACTACGATAGTTTGTTTTTTATCTACATCATATGTAGATGATAAGTTATATTTCACATCAAATAGAGACATAAGATGATTTGGAATATCATATCCTACACAAAGAAGCTGTACATTATTACGATCTAAGAGCTTAATAACAGGTTCCCAGATATACGCTGCTGCTGTACCTGAGAATGGACTATCTAGCATAATGAACTTACGGCTATCCTCACCAATATGAGGATTGTAGAGTTTGCGAATATATGATATCAAACAAATGAAAATGCTCATATACATCCCATTAGATTGCCCTGTTGAACCAATTGCACGATTCCAAGGAAGTTCACGGCTATTTTCTGCAATATCTTCTACTTTAAAAATACGCACATCACTTTTTTTGATATTGACTACAAAAGCACTAAAGAGTTCACGTAGCGTTAAATGACTTGCTAAATAAGCTTGTTTTTTACTTTCCTCAATATACTCCACTTGTTCGACTAAGCTATTAATATAACTACGCATCTTAGCAAAGCGTAACTCTTCATCAAGTGGCGTGACAATAATACGAATCATCTCTTGACTACGACCATAAAGTTCAATTTTAGAAAGCTGGGAAAGACTCATAAGGTCATTATAAACTTGTTCACATTTTTGAATACACTGTGTAATAAAACTCTCTTCATCTTTTTTTAGTTCCAGGATAGTAAGTTTAATACGCTCTTTTTCTTCACGTAAATTTTCTAAGTAGCCACCTTTACCACCAATAAGTTCTTTATAACGAAGTGCTGACAATTCATCTTGTGGCTTTTCTGTAAGAAGTTTATCTAAGTCTCCTTTAAAATGAACAAGTTCTGGCGCTTCTAGTTTAGCTAAAACTTCGTGAAGTAAATCTTCATAAGCTTTTAATTCTTGACTAAGGAGGCCTAAAACTTTACTTGCATCTTGCTCAGCTACTTTAAAGTAGTCGAGCTCTACTAATTCTTCAGAAACTGGTATTAATGTTAACTGGTGTTTATAAATAAGTGCATCTAACTTCTGGCTCATATCAACAAGTTTAAAGAGTTGTACATCACAGGCATTCTTTTGACGTTCAGCTTCAGCAAAATCTTTTTCAAAAGCCTTATGTGCTTGCATGTTTTCCACTCTTTCACTGATAATACGCTCAAGATGTGTTTTCACATTCCCTTCTTGTAAGAAAACAGTATCATAATTAATGCCATAAGTCTGTTTAAATTGGTCTTTCATATTATTCAAAGCGCCTTCATGACTTACAAAATTTTCACGTGCAAGGGTAGCTTTTTGTTTAAGTCCTTCATAAAGATGTGTTTCTCTTTGAATTTCTAGGGCAAGGAGATTTAAGAATTCTAAATAATCGCCTTGTAGGAGTTGGCGAGAAGCAAAATACTCAGGATCAAAATCTTTATGTTTAGCACACATTTCCTTTTCTTTTTGCTTCATGGCATCAGTAAGTTCTTTGATTACCGCATCTAGGAGTTTTACATCACCCGCTTCTTCTGTAAGACGTTTTTCATAAAAAGCATATTTTGCATGAACTTCCTCAAAAGAAATGGTTGGTTCATCATACTTGGTAGCTTTTTCAATTTCAAATTTAAAAGCACTTAACTGCATACGAAGTTTAATGAGCCCTTCAAATAAAACACGATGCAAACGGTCGGCTTCTAAATATTTACTTTCTAAAACATTCAGTTCAAGTGTTAAATTTTCTAATTCTAAGTATAATTGTGCACACGTTACTTCTAGTGTGTGCACAATTTCACTTAATTGTATACGTGTCTCCTCATGAACTTCCCAGGTAAGTAGAGATTCCCATTCTTTTTCTAAAGATTTAATCTCATCTTCTAAAACAGCCCCTTTTGCAAGTGAGGTTTCTAATTTAGAAGTCAAAGTTTCCTTTTGATGACTGAGTTGGGTGCGTTCTAATTCTGAAGCATCTAGTAGCAGTATTAGATTTGCCTTTTCACCGTTTGCTTCAGTCAACATAGACTCTTGGACTTTAATCTTATCTGCGGGGAAAGCGCGCATAAGTTCCATATAGAGACTTCTATGCTGTTCTAAGACTTCAATTTGACCTTCAAAGTCTTTAAGCTCCTGAATGTAACGAAGTTCTTCTTTTTTTAGTTTTTTTAGTACTTTTTCTTTCAGTTGTACATTCATAAAGAATTCGTAATCCTTGGCTGTAAAAGTAAGTCCCGCTATACTAAACGGTTGTTCACTTAAAAGGGCTTGACGGTCAATAATAGGCAAGAGTTCATCTTCTAAATCACGCATTAAGTCTATATCTAAGCAAAGCTTTTGAAAATCTAGATGATCTACTAAAATACTATAAGGCAATAAATTAGTTTGCTTTAGCAAACGTTCTTTAGCTTCTAAACTTTGACCTTCTAAAAAGGTTAACCCCAAAATAGCTGAAGGATAAACATCTTTAATGCGTTCGAATTGACCTATAGCAGATTTAGAAAGATTTATGCCTTTATCTTCTATAATTGCCTCCTGCTTCTTTTGAAGCTCTTCTAGCTTTAAGTTCTTCTTAGCTATAGTTGTACGAAGGTTTGTAAGTGTTTGATTAAAGTAAGTTAGCAGCTCATAAGTATGATAAGTATCTCTCAATCGCTCAATTTCGATTTGTGCTTTATTGGCTTCATGAACCTTTTCCTCAAGATCAGTAATTTTTTCTTTCACATGATCATGTTTAGATACTAACAAAGAATGCCTTACATAGTTTTCATTTTGAAGTGTATCCACACGTTTAAGTTCTTCTTGAAGTAAAGCAATTTCTTTTTGAAGGGCCTCATATGTGTTTTTATCTGTATTGAGATGCTCCTTAAGTTGCTCTTTAGTTAAATGTTTAAATTGTTTTTGAAGTAAACTAAGTATTTCTTTTTCATTTGCAAGAGCTATTTGTTTTTCTTCAAGTTGTGTCTTATAATAGTGCTGTTCAGTTTTTAAACGTTCTTGCTTTAGATTTAGCTCATCTTTTAACTTTTTAAGCGTATCAAGTTCAGCCTTTGCAGTTTGTTCTTCATTTTCCTGACTTTCAAATTTTGTTAAAAGACGATTACCATAAACGTTTGCCCAATAGCTATAATCTGCTACAAGTTCACTATGTTCCTTAGAACGTGCTTCACGTTCTTCTTCTTTTAAAGCTTTCTTTTCACTATAGGTTAAATATTCTCTATAAAGTTTTTCACCTTCATAATAAGTTACTTTATCTTCTAACGCATGAATCGCATTTTCCTTATCTAGCATTTCTTGTTTAGAAACATTGGCTAAGCGTTCAAGTTCTGCTAAAGCTTCTACAGCTTCTTTAATCCCATAAGCACGTTCTGTAATTTCCAGCTGCCTTGTCTTCTCTTCACAGGATTGAATGGCTGTTTGAATTCTTGTTAGTTCTTGATTTAAAATTTCTTTTTCAAGAGTACTATTTTTCTTAGCTATTTTAATTGTTTGGTTAAGGACGCTTAAACGTTTAAGGAGATTAGTCTTTTCACGAAAGTGTATCTCTAATATACCTAATTGCTCAAAAATAGCTTCACAAGCATTTTCAATATAGAGATACTCTTCTTCTAGGGCTTCTTTTTGTTGTAAGGTCACCAAGGTTTGTCGAAGTTGTAGAAGTGTTTTCGCACGATTTTCTTCTGTTTGATAATCCATTTCGTGACGTAAGCGATAGCTTTCTTCAATCGTTGGAATTAAGAAATCTTGGATAAAGCTACTAGCAGTTGTATATGATCTTAAGTACTTTTCAGCATTAGCTTCACTCGCATTGATTCCCATAAGATGTTTCCATTCCACACTGTTTATATTAAGCTTTGCGAGTTCCTTAAGATGGTCCTTTTTTGTACGGTTAATTACTATGGCATAATCTTTAAGAGGCGTTCCTTGAAGTGTTTTTAAGTACTTCTCTAGCTCCTTATAATTCATAACTTTCCTAGTTCCATCATCTTTATAGGTAACAAGTGGTAACGACTCAATATCATAAGCATTTGGCGTATTATAGTAACAAATATATAAAAACGTACCAAACTCACCCTGATTTTCCTCATCTACAAATCCTTCTAAGGTTTTATCCCCTGTTTCTTTTTTATAAGCACAAAAACCTACTAGTGCATATTTATAGGCACTACCTTCATCTAAACGCCATTCTACTAAAGAATGAATGGTATTATTGTTATTATTTTTATCAAATAAAAGAGAAATAGGAAACTCCTGTTTAAATTTTGCATTAGGTAGCATAGGTTGCGCCATACATTGTAAGAAAAATGTTTTTCCAAGTCCGTTAATCATATCAATAAGTGTATGGGCACCACCTAATTTTAAAACAAAATCTTCGTAATAGTTATTTCCATCATTGTACTTGGTGTTGACAAGTCGGGTACGATTAATATCTGGCATCTTTAGCTGTCTCCTCTCTGAAGTAATGTTTCGCTATAATGCATAAGTGCATTTTTTACATCTCTATTATCAAAATAGTTAGCAATCAGTGCTTTAAACTTCTCTGTTGGCATATAATTACGTTCTTTTTCATTTTTAACCAATAAATTTTGCATTGTTAAAAAGTGTAAACTTCTTGTTACAAAGAAAAACTGTGAATTTGTTCTTCTAAGACTTTCTAAATTTTCTTCTGTCTGATGTAAGCTTATTTGTGTTAAATCTTCCCAGAAAGTTTTAAGTGTACTAAAAGCAAACGATTCTTCCTTTGAAATCTCTTCTACTGTAAAGGCTTCCAAGGTTGCTGTCACACGATCGACCACTTCTGTACTTGTAATATAATCTTTATAAGTTGCGAAACTACTTTCTTTATAAAAGATTGTCATTACAGAGTACATGATAAAATAGCATAAATAGAGCTCTTTGTTTGTTTCTAAATTCATCATATTACGCAACTCTTCGTTTTTATAACCAAAGAGTACATTATCAATACCTGGTGAAACATAAAGTGATTTTTTATATTCAATAAGTGTTACACCGTAGCTTTCTAATATGGTATAGACCAATTCTTGAACGGTCATATCACTTATATAAAGCGTATATAAATCATATTCGCTTATAATCCCAATAGGCTTATTTTGAAGCAGCAGATTGGTAATACGTAAAGCAGATTGTAGTTGTTCTTTATAAGTCATAGTTTACCTCGTTGTATAATAGTTACAATTTGTTATTTCTAGTGGCCCTTCTTGAATATATTCACCACGTAGTACTTCTACATGAAAAGAAGTTTCCTTAAAGCAAGCTAAACTCTCTGTTTCTGAAATGATTTTATAATAAACCCATTCCAAATCAGGCATTTTTAAATCTTTTCTAGAAAGATTTTTAAATTCAAAGCACTTAGCTCCCTTACTTCCTCCTTTATTTTGGGTAAGTGTTAAAAGAAATGGCGCTAAATCATAGTTTTCATATACTTTTTCACCATAGCGCTCTTTTAAAGCTTTTAAATATTCTCTTAAAGAAACTTGTTTCTTTTCCTTCACAATAAGCAGCAATTCTCTAAGCATTAATTCATAATTAAAACATAAACGACTTTCTACTTGTTGATCTAACGTTTCTACATGGATAGTATCTTGATTAGAATGATCTAGTATTTCCTTATCCTCATCAATCGTTTCTTTTAAAAGTAAAAGATGATCAATGCGTGTAGGTGCAAAACTTTTCGGAAGATGAATATTAAACAAACTATCTATAGCTATTTTAAGCCCTCTTACATCATCTTTGCGAAGTGCACTTTCTAAATAGTGCTGAAAGCTAAAATTCTCTTTAAAAATAGTTTTACGACGCATAAGCAACATTTCCTCAGCCTTCTGCCTTAGATCTACGACAGCATCTAACAAAAGACTATGTAGTTCTACAGTTTCAGTAAGTGCCATTTTCATATCAATGATAAAACTTTTAAAACGCTGTTCTTTAGCCGTCATTTGAACTGGTTCAATTTGATAGAGGTATTCAAATTCTAAACCATTTAAATAAGATAAGGTCTCTTTAAAGAGAGATTGCTCATCTTCTAAACGCTTACGTACACACTTAGTATAATTTTCATAGCCTTCTGTAAAACCATAACTGAGCTCTTCTAAGATTTCACCTTTACGTTTGGCTTCTTTTTTAATCTCAATATTAATATTTTCTAAAGTATTAAGGGCACTTCCAAAATCTTCACTATCTACAAGTTTACGTAGTAAGATAAGCTGAATGCTAATTTTACTTTCTTCTCCAAATTCTTTTGTTTGTAGTAAGAAATCAATTCCTGTGCTTGTTAAACGATAGAAGTTTTTTTCAAGTCGACTATCTCTTTTATAGCTAATATAACGTAATTTAGTTTCTTGGGTATCAGAAAGTACTTGATTATAATATTGATACGAAAATGGACTACCACCATTTTGTAATTTATCTAAAACATAACGTGTAAGGTTAGTTAATTCTTCAGCTGTATAAGTGACCTTATAGCTTTCAGCAACTAACTTCTGAATAAATACCTCTAATTCTTCAAAGGTTATACCCCGATCCTTTAAATGCCCCTCATATAATAAATAAGATAATAACCCTAATGTTAAAAGTCCCATATCTAAGTTGTTATATTTATCTGAGCGTTTATTAAGTGCATAAAGTTCAAAGAAAGGCATATATTTTGCAAGGTTTTCTTGGCGTATTGGTAAATCAGTTATAATACGTTCAATTTGTTTTTCAAATTCCATCGTACTTCTTCCTTTTGTAAAATTTCTAAATTTAGATGTTCTTGTGGGATGAAATATTTATTAGTTATAATATCAAATATGTTAACACCTATTATACCGAACATTTGTTCAAACTACAATAAAAAAGAATGTATTAAGCACTTGTAGAGTTTTTTATACCAGCACTTAATACATTCTTCTTATAAACGCAAATAAAGGATGTCATTAACTGAACACCCTTCAACAAGCTTACATATTTTATTGATTCATCAAACATTGCTTAACAATGCTACTTACTTTCCCGTTATCAGCTTTGCCTTTAACTTTCGCTGTGGCAATACCCATAACCTTTCCCATATCCTTTCCCATATCCTTTCCCATATCCTTCATAGATGTGGCACCGACTTGTTCGATTATCTCACGAATGATCGTAGATAGCTCTTCATCCGAAAGTTGCTTAGGTAGGTATCCTTGGAGAACTGCAATCTCAGCTTGAGCATCTGCTACTAAATCTGGACGATTTCCTTTTTCGAAATCAGCAAGTGCATCTTTACGTTTCTTGATTTCTTGCATAATAATATCAAGAATTTGTTCTTCATCTACATCCTCGTGTGAGTCCTTTTCTTTTTGAAGAATTGCACCACGTACACTTTGGACTGTATTCTTGCGAAGTATATCTTTTTCTTTCATGGCTTCCTTCATATCTGAAAGAAGTTGTTCTTTTAAAGACATTTAGCATCATCCTTTAAAACAAGTTCTATAGGCCTAGTGGCCTATAGAAACTTGAAATAATTATAGTTAAAGAATTTCAATTAGTATTGTTTATTCTTTTTACGTGCTGCTTCTGATTTCTTTTTACGTTTTACACTTGGTTTTTCATAGTGTTCTCTTTTGCGGATTTCTTGCATGATACCTGCTTTCGCACAGTTTCTTTTAAATCTACGAAGAGCGCTATCTAATGATTCATTTTCGCGAACTGTAACCTCTGACATTTCTTTTTCCCTCCCTCCGGTGCGATGTCGTGCTTTATGCATTTGTACGGAGAAAAGATTAAAGCACTACGTTAAATTATAGAGTAGTTTAGGTTATTCGTCAAGTGTTTCTCAAAAATTTTATGCTAAAATTTAAGATTTTTTAAGCATTCACTTGAGATTTGATAACAGATTTAGCAGTTTCTAGTGCTTCACTGATTTTTGCTGTGTTTTTACCACCAGCTTGTGCCATATTTGGACGGCCTCCACCTTTTCCATCTACTACTACTGCTGTTTCAGAAATAATCTTACCACAGTGTACACCTGCACTTACTGCATCAGGTGTTGCCATAACTACAAGATTTACTTTATCATCTAAAGCACTCATTAATACAACGATACCAGATACAAGTTGATCTTTTAATGAATCTCCCATATTTTTAAGGGCATTCATATCTAAACCATCAACTTGAGTTGCAAGTACTTTAAATGCACCAATTGTTTCTGCTTGGTCTAATAATGAACCAGCTTTACTTGCAGCAATTTCAGATTTTAATTTTTCATTTTCTTTTTCAAGAGATTTCACTTCAAGTGCCATTGCTTCAACACGTTTTACAACGTCTGCTTTTTTAGCTTTTACAACATGAGCTACTTCATTTAAGCTATTTTCCATTTCTTGATAGTAAGCAATTGCACCTCTACCTGTTACAGCTTCAATACGTCTTACACCTGCTGCTACACCTGTTTCAGAAATTATTTTAAATGTACCGATTGCTGCTGTATTTTGAAGGTGAGTACCGCCACAGAATTCAATAGAGTATCCCCCCATATTAACAACACGTACAGTTTGACCGTATTTTTCACCAAAGAGTGCCATTGCACCTAATTTTCTAGCTTCGTCAATTGGCATTTCTTTAACTTCAATAGTTAAGCCTTCTAAGATTTTTTCGTTTACTAAAGCTTCTACTTTTTCAATTTGCTCATGTGTTAAAGCTTCAAAGTGTGTGAAGTCGAAACGTAAACGATCTTTTGTTACATTAGAACCAGCTTGTTCAATATGTCCACCGACTACTTCACGAAGGGCTTTTTGTAAAAGGTGAGTTGCACTATGGTTACGAGAAACATCCATACGTGTCGCATTTTCTACTGCAAATGTAGCTTTTTGACCTTTTTCGAGTGTTCCCTCTACTACCTTTACATGGTGAGCAAACTTGCCACCAATTACTTTTGTTGTATTTGTAACAAGACCTTTACCTGTAGCTGTTGTGATTGTGCCAAGGTCTCCTGCTTGACCACCACTTTCAGCATAGAATGGTGTTTCACTTACAACAACATAAATTTCATCTCCAACATGAGCTGAATCTAAAAGTGCTTCATCATTTGCAAGTACTTCTAATGTACCTTCTAATGATGTTTCATGGTAACCTACAAATTTAGTTTTCATAGCTGGGTCCATTTTATTGAATACTGTTTCATCAGCACCCATATATTTTGAACCACCACGTGCATCACGTGCTTTTTGGCGTTGTGCATCCATTTCTATTTTAAAGCCTTCTTCATCAGCACTAAGTCCTTGTTCTTCTAAGATCTCACGTGTTAAATCAATAGGAAAACCATAAGTATCAGAAAGTGTGAAGCATGACTTACCATCTAATACAGTTTTTCCTTCAGCTTTCATTTCATCAATATGACCTTTTAAGATATTAAGACCACGGTCAATTGTTTCATTGAAGTTTTTCTCTTCTACTGTAAGAAGTTTAACGATATATTCAAATTTATCTTCGAGTTCTGTATATTCATGTTTAGAGTTTTCGACAACAGTTTTTACAAGTTCTTGTAAGAATAAACCTTGAATACCTAATAATTTAGCGTGTCTAACCGCACGTCTAAGAAGTCTTCTCATAACATAGCCACGGCCCTCATTTGATGGTAGGACACCATCTGCAGCCATAAATGTTACTGAACGGATGTGATCAGTAATAACACGGATTGATACGTCTTTTTTGTATTCCTCACCATATTTAACATTTGCAAGTGCACATACGTGATCACGAATTGCTTTAACTGTATCTACATCAAAGATAGAACCTACACCTTGCATCATTGCTGCAAGTCTTTCAAGTCCCATACCTGTATCAATATTTTTTTGTGCAAGTGGTGTGTAAGTCCCATCTTCATGACGTTCGAATTGTGTAAATACTAAGTTCCAGAATTCCATATAACGGTCACAGTCACAACCTACGCTGCAGTCTGGGCTATCGCAACCATACTCTGGTCCACGGTCAAAGTAGATTTCTGAACATGGTCCACATGGTCCATCGATACCAGCTTCCCAGAAGTTATCTTCTTTACCAAGGAATACAATATGATCTTCTGCAACACCTACTTTGTTTTTCCAGATTTCAGCGGTTTCTTTGTCTTCTTCATACACAGAAACAAAAAGTCTTTCTACTGGAAGTTCAAGATGTTTTGTAACGAATTCCCAAGCCCATTCAATAGCGTCTTCTTTAAAATAATCGCCAAATGAGAAGTTCCCAAGCATTTCGAAGAACGTACCATGACGTGCTGTTTTACCTACATTTTCAATATCACCTGTACGAATACATTTTTGACATGTCGTCATTCTTCTTCTTGGTGGCTCTTCTTGACCAGTGAAATAAGGCTTAAGTGGTGCCATACCTGCATTGATCAATAATAAGCTGTTATCATTTTGTGGTACTAATGGAAAGCTTTTTGCACGAAGATGATTTTTGCTTTCAAAAAATTTTAAGTACATTTCTCTAAGTTCATTTAAACCGTAGTTTTTCATGTGTTCCTCCTAAGTTTGACTATTTATATTAACCTTTTAAAGCACAAAGATATTCTTCTAAACAAAGCTGCTTTTGATGCATTCTAATGGCAGCCTTTTGTCCAACATACCGATAATGCCAAGGTTCATATGTAATGTGTGTGATATCCACTTTATCTTTAGGATAACGTAATATGAGGCCAAAACGTGCACTATTAGTCAGTAACCATTTACCAGTAGCTGTTTTTTCAAATGCTGTAGTCAAAGGGTCTTCTAAATCTTTCATAGACCATACAGCGAGATCTACAGCGAGTCCTAACTGATGTTCACTATGCCCAGGCATTGCGACTATTTGAGCTGCTTGAAGTCTAGCAGCCTCTTCGTCTAATCCCTGATTTCTATAATGATCTATCTTACGTGTAAAAAGCATCTCCTGATAGGTATATGGACGATATCCGCTAATAATGACAACCTGTTCAAGTCCTAAATGATGCAGTGTAAAGTTGACTTTACGTACAGCGAAAAAAGCTTCCCTGCACAGCCAAATCTTTGAAAAAGAATCTTGCATAAGGTGGACTGGTTTAAAATCTTTGCTTAAACCATATTCTTTATTCACTAAACGTAGTGTATCCATATTAACCCTCCTTCAATCGAAGAAAAAGACTCATACACGCAAAAAAACCTCTATCCCAATTAGGGACGAGGTTTCTCGCGGTACCACCCTAGTTACATGCAAAATGCATATCACCTTCACGATTCATAACGAAATCACCCGAGTACCTCTACTTGTAATAGATCTTATAAAGTATATAAGTCCACCTTTGCACGTTCAAAATACTTACTCCAAGACTGCTTCTATAAATAGGTATTAGAAAGCTCACACCATTACTTTCCTCTCTGAAAACCCTTATTTATATACTCCTTCTTTTCACTGTAGTTAATATATATATACGCTACGTCTAGCGTCTTTATTCTTTTTCTTATTCGATTATATGTAAAGTTTCACAATTTGTCAATAAAAGGCTAAAACTTTCCATTTAATCTATAGCATAAATCGAATGAATATCCTATTTTTACTTTTTAAAGCCGTCTTCATCAATAGCATGAATAAATATTCCGCTACGTAATTTGGGTTCAAACCATGTTGACTTAGGTGGCATTAAAAGATGTGCATCAGCCACAGCAATTAACTCATCCATAGAAGTAGGATACATACTAAAAGCAATATCCATATCTTCATTCGTACGTCTATTAAGTTCTTCTATTCCACGAATTCCACCAATGAAGTCAATACGTTTATCATTTTTGGGGTCTTGAATATGAAAAACAGGTGCCAATACATAATTTTGTAATAAGGCTACATCTAAACAAGCTACTGGGTCATTTTCATCAATACATACTTCTTTAAGTGTAAGCTTATACCATTTCTTTTCATAGCGCATACCAAACGTATGACGTAATGTAGGCTTGTATATCTCTGAAGAGACCTCTTCTACATCAAATTTCTGCTTTAAATATTCAAAGAACTGTGCTTTACTCAGTCCACTCTCATCTTTTAGCACACGGTTATAATCCATAATATAAAGTTGTTCTTTTGGAAAAATAGTAGCTAAGAAATATTGTGCCTCTTCACAGCCTGTATTTTCTTCTAAATGCTTTCTTGCTACGGCTGCTGCTGCTGCTGCTCGATGATGACCATCTGCAATATAAAGCGCAGGAGCTTCTTTGAAGGCAGCTGTGATATTTTTTATTGTTTCTGGGTGACTTACTTTATAGACTTCATGTCGTACACCATCTTCAGATGTAAAATCATATAAAGGCTTTTGAGTGGCAACATATTCTTTCATCCATAAAGTTACAAGATCTAAGCCTTTATATGCTAAAAAGATAGGACCCGTATGTGCATTGCAGTAAGTTACATGATTAATACGGTCCTGTTCTTTATCAGTACGGGTATTTTCATGCTTTTTAATAATACCTTCATCATATTCTTTTGCTGAAACACAGCATACAATCCCATACTGACTTGTAAATTCATTCGTTAAACCATAAATATAGAGACTTGGTTCATCTTGTACAAAAACATCTTCTTGAATCATACGTTTTAAAGTATCACCAGCAAAACGAAAAACCTCTGTAGTATCTTTAGGATTTACAACATGCATTTCAGGTTTGTCAATATGTAAGAAAGAATAAGGATTTCCTTCTACACAAATCTTTGCTTCTTCTGTATTCATTACATCATAAGGTAATGCTGCTACTTTAGTTACTAAATCAACCTGTGGTCTAAATGCACGAAAAGCTCTAATAGTTGCCATAAAATTTCACCTTTCCTTTTATAGTATATTTATTGCCAACTTATTATATAATAATACAATTATCATACCATATTAATTATGAATTTAGAATATTTAATAATAACTCATTTGCAAAAATATACTCACGTAAAAGCATTTGATTAATCTACCAATTAGTTTATAATAAAAGAAGACTATTATATTTATTTTGCATAAGGAGATTTGATATGAAGAACTTTATATTTTTCACACGTTTCTTTTTTTCATTAATAGGAACTATTCCAATGCTATGGAAAGTTAAAAGCTATGAAAAAAAAGGACAACTTATTGAACGTGATGATTATATTCATCGTGTTTCAAAAAAATGGATGTTAGATAATGTGAAATTCTCAGGTTCAACTGTTACTGTACATGGACTCGAAAACTTACCAGATGAAGGACCTGTTGTTTATATTAGCAATCATCAAGGAAACTTTGATATTCCTTTACTAATGGGGTATATTGATCGTCCTAAAGGTTTTGTTTCAAAAATTGAAGTCAAAAAAATACCAATTATTAATAAATGGATGGAACTTATTCATTGTGTATTTATGGACCGCTCTAGCCTTAAGGGGTCTGCAGGTGCAATTATTGAAGGAATTAAAATTTTAAAACAAGGTCATAGCCTTGTTATTTTCCCAGAAGGAACAAGAAGTAAAGGAGACAAAATGGGTGAATTTAAAGCTGCTAGTTTTAAACTTGCTACCAAACCAGGCGTACCTATTGTTCCTATTACAATTGACGGTTCATATCATTTAATGGAAGAGGGACATAATCGTATACGTAAAGGACATGTAAATCTTACGATTCATCCACCAATTCCAACAAAAGGTTTATCTAAGGAAGAATTAAATGAACTGCCAGATAAGGTACATAACCTTATTGCAAGTGTATTACCAAATCAAAACTAAAAAAGGAGTTACCACAAAATTAGTTTGTGGTAACTCCTTTAACTATTTACAACTTATTTTTTTCAATAATGTGCTTTGCGCATAAATAACCTGTCGAAAAAGCTGCTTGAATATTATAGCCTCCTGTATCGCCATCTACATCTAATACTTCACCAATAAAGTATAATCCTTTTTGTTTACGACTTTCCATAGTTGTAGGATTTACTTCTTTAAGTTTAATTCCTCCAGTTGTAACCATGGCAATATGGAAACCACCTAATGATTCAATATGAAACGGGCATTTGGTAAGCATTTGCACAAGCTGTTCACGCTGCTTTTTATTGACCTGCGCACAAGGCATATGTTCGTCAAGTTCAATAGTTTCACATAGTACAGAATACAGGTTACGCGGCAATTTAAACTGCTTTAAAAATGTAATCACTTCTTCTTTGCCACGATGTGCAAGTTGGTCAGCAAAATATGCTTTTACCTCTTCATACGTTTGTGGATATAAAAAGTTTACAGTAACAACGTCTCCTGCATACATCCACCTAGAACTATTAATAATTGCAGGTCCCGAAAGTCCTTTATGTGTAAAGAGCAAATCACCTACATAACTTGTTATCTTTTTCTGATTACGCCAAATTGTAATTTCTGCTTCTTTAGTGGATAACCCAGAAAGTACCTTATATTGTTTTTCAAGTGTACGAATATCTGTTAATGCAGGTCTCGGCGTCATAATTGTATGTCCAAGTTTTTCAGCCAATGTATAACCTAGCCCATCTGAGCCCATATGTGGGTATGATTTTCCCCCTGTAGCAATAACCACTTGGTCACTAAAATAACGATTACCGCTTGCAGTTTCCACTGTAAAAACATTATCATATACTGAAATGTTTTGAACCGTTTCCGTATATTTAAACTCAACATTAGCCTTTTGACACTTCAAAAGTAATGCATCTAAAATATCCCTACTTTTCATACTTTTAGGAAACACCTTGTTGTTAGGAAATACTTGGTAATCCACACCTGCTGATTCAAAGAATTTCATGGTATCTTTATTTGTAAAGGTTGTAAGTGCTTTTTTTAAAAACTTTATTTTATCATCATAGCAGCCAAAGAAATCCTCAATAGGCCCTGCATGTGTAAAATTACATTGCCCAGCCCCTGAAATAAGAAGTTTGCGACCTGCTACACTGTTACGTTCTAGTAATAACACATGTTTTTGGGCTCTGCCTAGCTTCTGAGCAGCAAAAAGACCTGCTGGTCCACCACCAATGACGATTGTGTTGTAATGCATAGTGAGTCCTCCAATAAATATAGTCTTAACTTTTATTATATCCAAATAAAAAGTATCTGAAAAGCATTTTATAAAATAAATATAAAAAGATGATTATATACTTAAAATAAAGCATATAATCATCTTCATAATTAATGGCTAGAAGCTAATACATGCTTATTTTGCCATAAATATTGAAAGCCTGATACTAAAGTTAAAATAAGTGCTAAATAAGCAAGACAAATAGCTAGTCCTGAAATAATAGAATTTGAAATTGGTATTAAGTAAACAATAATCATGACCATTTGCACAACCGTTTTTACTTTACCTAAGTAATTTGCGGCAATGACTTTATTTTCACTTGCTGCTACAAGGCGAATACCAGATACCATGAATTCACGTAGTAAAATAACTACTACAATCCATGCTGGAAGATTACCTGCTGGTAAAATACCTTGTGTACCAAAATCAATGATTGCAATCATTGCACCTGTCACAAGCATTTTATCCGCTAATGGATCCATGAATTTACCTAGATTTGTTACCAAATTTAACTTACGCGCTAAGTAACCATCTAAAAAATCTGTTAGGCTTGCAATAATAAAAATGGCAAGTGCTGTCCATAAAACTACATTTAATGATAAATTAAGAGGAAGCCAAATAATTCCCATAAATACAAAAACTAATACAATACGTAATGTTGTTAGCTTATTCGCAATGTTCATCTATAATCTCTCCAATTAGATCGTAGTCATTTGCACCAGTAATACGCACATCCACATAATCACCAGAGATAAGTTCACCTTCATATTCTACAAATACTTCACCATCAATATCTGGTGCATCTTGGTAAGTACGACCAATGTAAACATCTTCGTCTGTAATTTTTCCTTCAATTAATACTTTCATTTCTTTGCCAACTTTTGCAGCAGTTAATTCCTGAGAAATGCCATGTTGAAGTGCCATAATTGCATCACGACGCTTAACTTTTGTTTTTTCATCAATTTGATTTTCAAATTGAGCTGCTGGAGTACCTTCTTCTTGTGAATAAGTAAATACACCTAAACGATCAAAGCGCATTTCTTTTACAAAGTCATAAAGAATGTTGAAATCTTCTTCTGTCTCACCTGGGAATCCTACAATTAAAGTTGTACGAAGGGCAATGCCAGGAATTTCTTGACGTAATTTGCCAATAGTTTCTTTTAAAAGTTCTAAAGAACTTTTTCTTGCCATACGTTTTAAGACAGCTGTTGATGCATGCTGAATAGGAATATCTAAGTATTTACATACTTTAGGATTTGTTTTAATCTCTTCGATTAATTCATCTGTAATACTTTCTGGATAGCAGTAAAGTACACGAATCCATTCAATACCTTCTACTGTACTAAGCTCTCTTAAAAGTTTTGCAAGAGATGCATCTTCTAAGTCACTACCATACTCTGTTGTATCTTGAGCAACTAAAATGATTTCTGATACACCATCTTTTGCTAGTTGTTCTACTTCTTTTTTGATTTTATCCATCTTACGACTTCTGTATTTACCACGTAACTTAGGAATGATACAGTAAGTACAGTGTTTATCGCAACCTTCAGAGATTTTAACATATGCAAAGTAACCTGCAGTTGTTAAAATACGAGGCATTTCATCTAACATTTCACGATCAATAAGATCGAAAGTTTGTGTACGAAGACCTTTTTGTTCTAAAATGCCATTAGCAATTTCTACAATTTTATCATATGAAGTTGTTCCAACTACAGCATCTACTTCAGGAATTTCATCTAAAATTTCCTGTTTATAACGCTGTGCCATACATCCTGTAACTATTAAAGCTTTACAGTTACCATTTTCTTTGTATTGTGCAACCTGTAATATATTTTCAATACTTTCTTTTTTTGCATCTTCAATGAAGCAACAAGTATTTACAACAACTACATCTGCTTTATCTTCATCACCTGTTAAAGAAAAGCCTCCTTGGTTTAATAAACCTAACATATGTTCACTATCAACTAAGTTTTTATCGCATCCAAGAGATACGAATGATACTAAATAATTCAAATTAATACTCCTTCATGTGTTTATTTTTCAGCAGCCAAAACACAGTTATGCATAAGCATAGCAATTGTCATAGGCCCTACTCCGCCTGGGACTGGTGTAATATAGGCAGCTTTCTTTTCACAAGCCTCAAAGTCTACATCACCACAAAGTTTACCATTTTCTAAGCGATTAATACCTACATCAATAATAGCTGCTCCTTCTTTAATCATATCCCCCTTAATGAAATTAGGAATACCAACAGCAGCTACGACAATATCTGCATTTTGAACAACTTCTTTTAAATTTTGTGTACGTGAGTGACAGATAGTTACTGTACCATGTTCACGTAATAAAAGCAAGCTTACAGGTTTTCCAACAATATTACTACGCCCTACTACCACGCAGTTTTTACCTGCAATTGCGATATTGTAACGTTTAAGAAGTTCAATAACACCTGCTGGTGTACAAGAAACAAAGCCTTTAAGCCCAATACTGAGTGCACCTACATTCTGTGGATGGAAACCATCTACATCTTTACTTGGTGCAATACGTAAGATTACTTTTTGCTCATCTAAATGGGCCGGAAGTGGTAATTGAACTAAAATGCCATGTACAGTAGGATCAGCATTTAAAGTATCAATAAGACCTAACAGCTCATCTTCACTTGTTTCAGTAGGTAATTCATAACTAAATGATTTGATACCTACAAATTCACATGCTGTTTTTTTATTACGTACATAAACTTGAGAGGCACTATTATCACCCACTAAAATAACTGCAAGTCCTGGTTCAATTCCCTCAGCTTTTAAAGCACTTACTTTTTCTCTAAGTTCTTCTTTGATTTGTGTTGCAATAAATTTTCCATTAATTAGTTTTGCCATTTGTTTCTCCCCTTATCAGTTTATTTAAAATAAAGTTATAAATTTAGTTTATAAAATATATACCACATTCAGTTTTGTTTTGTACATTTGTACAGAGGTAACAATCTATAATGACCCGTGAAGAAACATTTCTCCACGGGTTTATTATAGTATAACACAATTTCGTAGCTTGTTCTAAACATTTTAGAATAAGTGGCTTAAAATAAGCCTGTTACAGTCCCATTACCATCAATATCAATTTGTTCAGCAGCTGGCTTCTTAGGAAGCCCTGGCATTGTCATTACACTACCAGTAAGGGCTACAATAAAGCCTGCACCTGCTGATATTCTAATTTCTCTAATCGTTGTTGTAAAGCCTGTAGGTCTACCTAAAGCTGTTGGATCATCAGAGAATGAATACTGATTTTTAGCCATACAAACCGGTAAATGAGAAAGGCCTAAAGCTTCTACTCTAGCAAGTTCCTTTAAAGCCTTTGGCTCAAAAGCTACTGCACTTGCTCCATAAATAGTAGTTGCAATCTTTTCAATTTTTTCTTTTACACTTAAATCATCTTCATAAAGCATTTGGAACTTACTTGGTTTATTTTCTAAAACATCAATCAGTTTTTCAGCAAGTTCAATGCCCCCTTCTCCGCCCTTTTCCCATACATTGGCGATGGCAAAGTTACAACCTTTCTCTTCACAAGCAGCCTTTACAAATGTTTTTTCAGCATCTGTATCTGATACAAAGGCATTAAGCGTCACAACAACTGGTACCCCATATCCTTGTAAGTTTTCAATATGTTTTTCAAGATTACTAAAGCCAAGTTTAAGTGCCTCAAGATTTTCTGCTTGAAGTTCAGATTTTTGAATGCCTCCATTATATTTTAGTGCACGAATTGTTGTAACAAGTACAACTACATCTGGTTTAAGTCCAGCTTTACGGCATTTAATGTCAAAGAATTTTTCAGCCCCTAAATCAGCACCAAAACCTGCTTCTGTTACAGTAATATCTCCAAGTTTCATAGCAAGCTTAGTTGCCATAATACTGTTACAACCATGTGCAATATTAGCAAATGGCCCCCCATGCATTACAACAGGTGTATTTTCTAGTGTTTGTACTAGATTTGGTTTAATAGCATCTTTAAGAAGTGTTGCCATAGCACCTTCAGCCTTTAAATCACCTGCCGTTACAGGCTCACCCTTAAAGTTATAACCAATAATAATTTGGCTAATTTTCTCTTTGAGATCTGTAAGACTTGTTGCTAAACATAAAATAGCCATAATCTCAGATGCAACTGTAATCATAAAACCATCTTCTCTTGGCATACCATTTACCATCCCTCCAAGTCCTACAACAATCTCACGTAGTGCACGGTCATTCATGTCAACACAACGTTTCCATGTAATAGTACGACAATCAATACCAAGTGTATTGCCTTGATGAATATGATTATCAATCATAGCAGCTAATAAATTATTAGCTGCACCGATTGCATGAATATCACCTGTAAAGTGGAGGTTAATATCTTCCATTGGTACAACTTGTGAATAACCGCCACCCGCAGCACCACCTTTAATTCCCATACAAGGTCCTAAAGAAGGTTCACGAAGCGCAATGATTGCATTTTTGCCTATTTTGCATAATGCTTGTCCAAGTCCAACAGTTACAGTTGTTTTACCTTCACCGGCTGGTGTTGGATTTGTTGCAGTTACTAAAACAAGTTTGCCATCTTTTTTGCTTTCTAAGTTTTGGATTAATTCATAAGACAGTTTTGCTTTATATTTTCCATAAAGCTCTAAGTAATCTTCTCCAATACCGGCCTTTTTAGCAACCTCAGTAATTGGTAGCATTGTTGCTGCTTGTGCAATTTGAATATCAGTTTTCATAACAATCTCCTTCACCATAATGATTCATTTTTACTATAAAACACGTCTTGGTTTGCTGCCTTCATCTGGCCCGACAATCCCACGACTTTCTAAGGCATCCATTAATCTGGCTGCACGATTAAATCCTATTCTAAAATAACGTTGTAGCATAGAAATTGAAAGTTTCTCCTTCCCTGCCGCAAATGCAATAGCATCTTCTAAAAGTGCATCTTCATCTTGTCCATCCCCTGTAGCTACTGTTGCTGTTTCTAATGTTTGAATAACAGATTCTTCATAGTTTACTTCATCTGTTCGGATGGCATTTACAATACTTTCGACTTCTTTATCTGAAATAAATGCGCCTTGGATACGAATTGGCTTTGATTCTCCAACTGGGTAAAAGAGCATATCTCCTTTTCCAAGAAGTTTTTCAGCACCAGTCATATCTAAAATAGTTCTAGAATCTGTTCCTGAAGATACAGCAAACGCAAGTCTTGATGGGATATTGGCTTTAATAACACCTGTAATAACATCAACAGATGGTCGCTGCGTAGCAATTACGAGATGAATACCTGCAGCCCTAGCCATCTGTGCTAGACGGCAAATCGCATCTTCCACTTCCTTTGCACCAGTCATCATAAGATCAGCAAGCTCATCAATAATAATAACTATTTGTGGTAATCGCATACTTTCCTCTACTTGCTTCTCATTATATCCTTTCATATCACGGACATTATTTTCAGCAAACAAATTGTAACGACGTGTCATTTCATTAACTGCCCAGAAAAGTGCCCCAGCTGCTTTTTTAGGATCTGTTACAACTGGAATAAGTAAATGCGGAATACCATTATAGACACTTAGTTCTACAACCTTTGGATCAATCATAATCAGTTTAACCTCATCCGGTCTTGCCTTATACAAAATACTTGTAATCAGTGTGTTAATACAAACACTTTTTCCTGAACCTGTAGCACCTGCAATTAAAATATGTGGCATTTTTGCAATATCTGTAACAATTGGTTTACCTGCAATATCTTTTCCCAGTGCAAAGGCAAGTTTAGAAGGATATGCAATAAAACGATCAGAATCAATAACATCTCGTAGGTAAACCATTTCACTACTTTCATTTGCAACCTCAATCCCTACAGCAGCTTTGCCTGGAATTGGTGCCTCAATACGAATATTAGGAGCTGCTAAGTTTAAGGCAATATCATCAGCCAAGTTCACAATCTTACTTACCTTAACTCCTTGTTTTGGTTGTAGTTCATAACGCGTAACTGCTGGGCCCTTATGTATTTGTGTTACTTTAGCTTCTACGCCAAAACTAGCTAGTGTTTCTTCTAACTTTTTTGCATTACTTAAAGATTTTTTAGAAGCATCTTTACTATAAGGTACCTGCACCTTATTTAGGAGTTCAATAGAAGGAAAAGTATACTCTTTCATTGGCTGTGTAGGATTTTGTACCGACACATTTGTAGATTGTGATAAACTTTCATCTTTACTTCCTAAGTCAAGTGGCATATTCCTACCTGGTGCTACTGACGCATTCTGATTTGATGTAGTCTGTGTCAGTGGTACTTCCTGAGATGGCGTCATATGTGATTCCGAAAGAGTTTGTTCGTATGCATCAAAAACTTCCTCTTCTAGCTGCTCTTGCATTTCATCAAGATAACTTGGTACATCTGCTGATTCATCTACAATATTAATACCTTTATCACCTTGATATTCTGAAGCATTATAAATTGGAATCGATTCAAAGTTATATGCCTCTTCACCCTTAACCTCGTCTTTTAACTTACCTACTCGAATCTTAGGCTGTTTTGTATATTTTGAGTGTGATTTGAGATTTTTACTCATATTAGCAAAAACTTCACTACATCTCACATGAATCCATGAAAATATAGGAAATTGTGTAACAATAAGTAACCAGACAGCTGTTAATACGCTTAAAACAACATATGTACCATATAGTCCAAACAGACTTAAAAGTAAGTAACCAAGGGCTGCACCTATGAATCCACCATTAAACCAAGCCCCTTGTTCAATATAATATAAACTCCATAAAATTTCATCTACTGCTTCCTTATAATATAAGACATGGAAAAAGGTGATTAAAAGTAGCAGAAAACTTAACGTATACACTAGTGTTTGTACGACTCTCTTTAGATTACCCTGTATATAAAATACCCCAACCCCTACAGCAATGAGTGGTATTATGTAACCACCTATACCAAATAAGCCAACGAATATCGTGCGAATCATTTCGCCTATAAGCCCAGATTTAGTAGTAAATAGTCCGATGAGTATGAGCAAACTTACACCCACCATACAAATTCCTACAATTTCTTTTGAAATTGGTGAATGTGTATTTGAACGATTTACAGGTTTTCTCTTGACATTTTTATTTCCTGTTTTAGGCCCATTTTTCTTTTTCTTTTTATTCATTTGTCATAACCCCTTTATCTAATCGTGTAATACCTCCATAAATATAGAATACATGGAGGTGCCTATAAGTATAGACTTTGAGACATCTCCATAAATTTCATTATAGCAGTTTTCCCATTATTTGATAAGAGTGTTTTCAAGTAATGTGCCGGGTTGTAAATTTTCATTTAAAAAGTCTTTTGGGTCTGTAGAATAAATACGTTCTAAAACATAACCATCTGATGTTTTACAGGCGAGAACATCCATACCATTATAATTAAGTTCTACATATTCTATAGGTTCATCTAGTCCATAAATAGGTGCAACAGAATACATCATTTCTTTTCACCCACTTCAGCACTTTCTTCAGATTCTTGGATTAGACTATGCAATTTATTCATAGCTTCAGTTAGTCCACCTACCTCATCGATGATTTTTTCTTTAACGGCTTCTTCTCCAACTAAGATTGTACCTACATCTCTCGCTAATTTACCGACACTGAGCATCATTTCGCGGAATCTTGCTTCTTCAATATGAGAGTTTTTAGCAACAAAAGCAACAATACGTTCTTGCATTTGATCAAAAAATTCAAAAGTTTGTTGTACACCTATTACTGTACCACTCATACGTACAGGATGAATAGTCATTGTGGCAGTAGGTGTAATAAATGAATAATCACTAGAAACCGCAATAGGCACGCCAATAGAATGCGCACCTCCTAAAACAAGAGAAACAACTGGTTTATTAATAGAAGCAATAAGTTCTGCAAGTGCTAAGCCTGCCTCTACATCACCCCCTACTGTATTTAAAATAACTAAAATTCCTTTTACCTTAGGATTATCACACAGTCCAACAATTTGAGGTATAAGGTGTTCATATTTAGTGGTTTTATTTTGGGGTGGTAAACTCATATGCCCTTCTACTTGACCAATGATAGTAATACAATGAATTGGACTTTCACCATCCTTTCCTGCAGGCAATTGGCCAAATTCTTTAATATTTTCCACTGTATTTTCAGGTGCTTGTGGCGAATCATTATTCCCTTCATTTTCATTTTTACCATTATTATTTTCTTTACTAGGTGCTTTAGGTATAGAGGGCTTTTCAGTATCATTTCGCCCAGAAAAATTTTGCTGCATGGCTGAAAAATTTTTCATTGGAACATCATTACGCATTGGAACCTCATCTTTCATTGGGACATCATTACGCATTGGAACCTCATCTTTCATTGGTGTACTATCAGTTATATTTTTTTTCATAAGCTTGTTCCTTTCACATAAACTTTATGGTTAGTATGCAAAAAACAAGCATTATTCATTCACTAAAGTTTAAATTCATCATGAAGCACATTAATTGCTTTAGAAACTTCACTTTCCTTAATTAAACAAGCAATTGTTGTTAAAGAATCTGCTGTTTGAAGTACTTCAATATGTGCCTGTGCTAGTGCTTTGATAATACGTGCCATAACGCCTGGTACACCAGTCATACGTTCACCAATAGCTGTTACCTTTGCACAGCCAGTTACAACACTGTAAGTATAGCCAAGGTCTTTTAATAATTTCTCAAGTGCTCCTTGATCTTCAGCATCTATTGTAAACATTTTTGTTTTAGGGAAAATATTAATAAGGTCAATACTAATATGAGCTTCTGCCATCTTCTCTAAAATGCCTTCAGAAACTAAAATATCTTCTTCTATCGTAAATTGTACACGATTGTTGCGATTAGCCACACTTGTAATTACAGTATGTGCTTTTGATAAATTACAGCCTTCTACACTTTGAACAATAAAAGTTCCCTCTGCATCAGAAAATGTATTTTTGATAACAAGTGGAATATTTGCACGCATTGCATATTCTACTGCACGTGGATGAATAACTTTTGCTCCATTGTCGGCCATTTGGAATACCTCTGTATAACTAATAGCTGGAATAAAGCTTGCCTTCTCACAAATACGTGGATCTGCTGTCATGATGCCATCTACATCAGTAAAGATTTCAATACGATTTGCCTTTATTGCGCCGCCTAACATGGACGCTGTCGTATCACTACCACCACGCCCTAAAGTTGTTATTTCTCCATCTACGGTCATCCCTTGGAAACCAGCAACAACAGGTACAATACCTTCCTCTATAGTAGCCAGTAATGCTTCAGTTTTTGCATAAAGAAGATCCGCTTGCTTATGGTAACAATCTGTAATAATTCCTGCCTGCCCTCCTGTAAAAGCCTTGGCTTTAATGCCACAAGCATTAAGTTTTGTTGCCATAGTCACAGCTGAAATAATTTCTCCACAAGCAAGAAGCATATCGTATTCGCGATCTGACATTTGCCCTGCTGTTTGACTTACAAAGTCAATTAATGTATCAGTTGCATAAGGTGATCCTTTACGTCCAATGGCTGATACGACTACCACCGGCATTTCATCTTTTGATAAAGCTGCTTTGATTTTTTCTATTACTTTTTCGCGACTTTCCTCTGTCGCAACAGACGTCCCTCCAAATTTTTGAACAATGATTTGCATAAGTTTTCTGTCCTTTCAAATGTATCCTTCTACTGTCAATATATGTTAGACCTATTTATTTAGGTACTCTTCTAATGCCTTTGCAAGTTGATCAGGACAAGATGTACCTCGTCCACGACAATCAATTCCTTTAAGTTTACTAATTGCATCTTCTACTTTCATTCCTTTTATAAGTGCAGAAACACCCATTGTATTGCCTGGGCACCCTTTAATAAATTCAATATTTTCAATTGTGTCATTTTTAATATCAAAATGAATTTCTATCGAACAGACACCTGATGTTTTGTAAATTTCCATTTTGTTCACTCCTTGTTTATGATATGATAATCGTAAGTATTATATCATATCATAAGATGACTTTAAAGTTTGAGTTATGTTACATGATATAGTCAAATTTCAAATAGAAGGACGGATGATATGAGTATTACATTTAATCATACAATTATCCATGTATTAGACCTTTCAATGGGGATGCCTATTTTATCCACAGACTTACTTGTATTAAATGATGAGACTGAAAGTTTTATTACAAAACATTTAGTAAAAGTTTTTGAAAGCAGTGCTACCTGTGAAGCTGTTTTTAAAGAAGAATCTGCTTTTCGCAAGGTATTTGAGGCACCACTTACAGCAGATAATTTTTTAGGACTTTCTAATGACCTTGCGGACATTTACTTTAGATATATGACAGAATATGGAACAATTCCTAGTGGTGACCTTATCATTACTTATTTTACAATGGATGGTAGTAATTATTTAGGTGTACTAAAACTTAATTATAAAGAAGAATATACTCACTTTGTCGAAAACAGTGAAGCTGGTGTAAGTGCACGTATTATTAAACATAAGGGAATCTTCCCACCTACAAGTAAACAAGTAGATGAAGGAATTATTATTAATATGGAAACAGAAGATGTAATGCTTTTAGATGCTACTAAAAGTAAATATCTTTCTCTTCTCTATGATTTAGAACCTAAAATGTCTGTTAAGGAGACTATTAAGGCTATTGAAAAAGTAGCGTCTAAAGTTATTGAAGAGCATTATGAAAACCCACTTAATGCCATTACTGAACTCAAAACAAATATTTCTGAAAGCATTTCTCGTACAAGTTCGATTCCTGTACAGGAGATTATGGAACAGACCTTTGGTGAAGATGTTGAAGTATTTGAAACTTGTATGGAACATATGGAAGAAATGGGGATTAAGGAAACCAAAGTTGAAATCAGTGACCCTAAAATAGGAAATAAATTTTCTTCTCAGAAACTAAAAACTGATACAGGTATTGAACTTAAATTTCCAACACATTTATTCAAAGATTCTGATTTCATTGAAATTATTAATGAACCTGATGGTACCTTTTCCATTGTACTTAAACATATTTCTCAAATTATCAATAAATAATTTATTAAGAGGCTATTACACTTTAACGTAATAGCCTCTTAATAAATCTTATATAACAAAAAGCCCTTAACGGTACCAAGAACATATGTTTGATTTATAAAAAACTTTATGTTATAATGAAGCAAATTATAGGAATGAAATAGAGGGATACTATGGACGAACAAAAATTAACGGCCAAGCAACAACAAATCTTAACATGCATAAAAGATTCTTTAAAAGATAGAGGCTATCCACCTTCAGTACGTGAAATTTGTCTTGCAGTAGGACTTAGTTCCACTTCTACTGTGCATAGTCATTTAAATAGCTTAGAGAAAAAAGGTTATATTCGTCGTGACCCTAGCAAACCAAGAACGATTGAGGTATTAGAGGAAACTAACAATTGGTTAGATGAACATGTTACGCCTGTACCAATTATTGGTAAGGTAACAGCTGGGCAACCTATTTTAGCTGAACAAAATATTGATGAGTATTTCCCGCTTCCTAATCATATGGTCCGTTATGAAAACACTTATATGCTACGTGTTTCAGGAACAAGTATGATTAACGCAGGTATCTTAGATGGTGATCTCATCATTGTACGTCAACAAAATAGTGCTCAAAATGGAGAGATTGTGGTTGCGCAAGTTGAGGAAGATGGCTTTACTGTCAAGAGATTCTTCAAAGAAAAGAATTGCTTTAGATTACAGCCCGAAAATGACACAATGGATCCTATCCTTTGTACACATGTTAATATTATAGGCAAGGTGATTGGGCTTTTTAGAGAGTTTTAGTGGCTCAAGGGATAGAAAGAAAAATACACTGTTCAATTCTATGAAAATTAGAAAAGGATGGTGTATTTTTATGCCTAGAAAAAAGATTAAATTTGAACTTGCAAACGATACCAAAACAATGGCAAAAGCCCGTGAAGAGTTTTTATTAAATTGTAAGGCTAGAAATCTGGTAGACGAAAGTATTGTTAATCACGAAAAGACAACAAGATATTTTATGAATTTCATTGGTGAAGATTTTAATATATACGATCTTACCAAAAGTGATTTAGATAATTATGTTGCAGATTGTTTAAAGCGTGTTGAAAGTAACACTGCACGTAGTTACTGTAAATTATTAAAGGTATTCTTTAAGTACCACGAATTAGATATTGAAATGGAAATCCCAAAAGAATCCTTTAAGTATAAAACAATCTATACCGATGAAGAAATTGCACTAATGTTGCAACCACCTAAAAGAAAGTCTTTCTCTACTATGCGTGACCATGCAGTAGTTTGTTTCTTATTTTCTACTGGTGTAAGAATGCGTACAGTTATTAATATCAAAGTTAAAGACTTAGATTTCGATAATAATCTGATATTCCTTGAAACTACTAAAACTAAGAAGCAATACTATATCCCTATGTCTACACAACTTAAGAAAGTATTACGACAATATTTAAATGCTTGGCCACACACTTTAGACGATTACTTATTCCCAAATCAATTTGGTGAGCGCTTATGTAAAACATCATTAGGTACATTAATAAAAAATTACAATGAATCAAGAGGGGTTCATAGTAGAGGTATTCATAGATTTAGAAATACTTTTGCTACTAATTATGTTAAAAATAATGGGGATGTATTTCGTCTTCAACAATTGCTTGGACATAGTAAGATAGATACTACTAGAAGATATGTGACACTTGATATAGAAGATTTAAAAGTTGATTATGATAGTTTTAATATCTTAGATAACTTTGCAACTAAAAATGAGCGTATAAAACTCAAAAAGAAATAGTACTAATTTTAGGAGATAGATCACCACACTATCTCCTTTTATGCTACCTGCTCTCTCTTTTTTACATACACTCCCCCATCTATAGAATTTAACATTGTATACTCTTCTGCATAGTCATTGCTTCCTGTAATCCAATCATAAATATATTGCTGTACACATTTTAATTGCCCTGCAATCATTTCATATTCGTTCATTATCTCCCACAAATCTACTTCTCCAATCATACTTAACTTTTCATATTTAGTTTTTGCATAACCTATATATCTTTGTAATCTTTTTGTTATTTTAATACCTTTATACCCCTTATACATAAGCCACTCCCCTTATACAAAATATGGATTAAGCCAAGGCTTAAATCTTATACTATAACTATATCACTACTTTAAATCCTTGGCTCTATGAAAAAGATGGAAAACGCATATTATGACACTGCAATGCTAATAATATCAATTAATGCAGGAGGTGTGGATGTGAGACAAATTAAAGAGGAAAATGTTATTGCCGGTGAAAAACTTAAAGAATATCGCAAACAAACAGGCTTATCAGTATTTAAGGTTGGAAGGCACATAGGGGTATCCGGTAGTTATATTAGTCAAGTGGAAAATGGTAAACGCCCTGCCTCCGATGCAATGTTAATGGCAATGGCTGAGCTGTATGGTGTGGATAAAAAAGATCTCTTTGACCTATATAATAAAATGCCCAGTGATGAAGTTAATACTATTATGCAGCACCCTGAGCTTAGAAAGCTATTCCTAGATGTTACAAATGATAAGAAGTTTAATCCTGAAAAACTCAGTAAAGTAATTGAAGAATTTAGGCTGATGGCTAAAGAATATGAAGATGAAGGAGAACACAAATAATGAGTTCATTTTATAAATTTCTAGAAGCATATGACTATTGGATGGTTAATACATTTGGTTATGATTTAGCTGTAAAAATAGAAGATATCTTTTATGGCCTTTCTATGATATTTATTGGCATACTTATTATGGCCCTTCTTACTGGAATATTTATACGTCGCCTCTATTCCCTTAAGGATTTTGGGGAAAGTAAAGTCAAAATATTAAGGGTTGATAATGGTCGAAAATCCACTCAAACGATCCAAATCAGAACATTAGCAGAAGCGTTTCATCAGGTTATACTCCTTTCTTTTAGTCCACTTTTTACATTTAAACGATTTACTGAAAGAGATGAAAAGCGTACTAAGCGCTTTGTAAAATGGATGCTCATTATTGCTGTTTTTATTATCCTATTTGGTTTATTTACTACTTTTACAGTGCTTAGACCTATAAGTTAAAATTAGTAGCTTTGCACATTAAAAAAGGGATAGTGTTTTAATAACATTATCCCCTATGACATTCTATATTGCTAATGAATTTATTATTTTTTGCTCAGTATTCTATTTACTTCCTCTCCAACAGATTCTTTATTATTCTCAATCTTATCAATCAATCTAATAAATTCACTTTTAATATTCTTAGCTATTGTGCTGGCCTTACACTCTCCTGTTCCTCTCTCATAATATCTTTCATTACAAATTTCATCTAATTTATCTATTATCGAGCCAATTTCCATTTTATATTTTTTACATACACCCATATATTTGCCTCCTATAATCTACATTAATTCCATTAAATTAACTTTAGGATAATTTAGATTTATTTGTCCCTTTTTATTTGTAAAGTCTAGTTGAAACTTGCTTACATAATAATATTTTATCATATCTAAACTAACCATATTATCTATTATGCTCTGTATGTCTTCCTTAAGTGTTTCATCATTGCAAAAACTACTTTTAAGTTCATCTGTGCAATTAAGAAGTATATTTAAGGACATATCATCAATTTTTAAACTAATTATAGTCTCATCTTTTACTAAAACCCTCTTATGATCTTGTTCATTTTTACACCCTCTTAGTTTTGGCAACACAAATTCTATCTTCCAACCCTCCATCATACTCCCCTTTCTTATCACCTTTATACACTAATCATTGCACAACTCTTCCCTGACAAGTTGTTCTAATTGTTTAATCGAATATCCTATTGTAATATTTTCAATCAGATCTAAATATAATTCACTAAATCCTGGTGTTCCATACATATAAGCCACAGTACCAGTCTCTATATATCCATATTGTTCTAATCTTGCAAGTATGACATTCCCCATTTGTAGCTCCTTAATCTGCCTTCTACTTATTACCCCTTTTTCTTCTTCGGTATTCTCCCTATTTTCTTCTATTTTTAGTAGATTATATAAATCAATAATTCCCAAATCTAATAAAAAATTAATATGATTTATTTGTTGACAACTAATTACTTTTTTCTCTTTTAATGCTTTTTCTACAATAATTCCACACAAAATATTTGTGATTTCTGTATAACTTCTTCTCTGTCTTTCTATAATGTCTATGAGCTGTACTTTATTTGCATATTCTTTATAAGCCTCACTAAATTCTTTTATAGTATATTCTCCTTTTATTACTTGTTCTAAAAAAACAAGAATTCTAGTGGTTTCTAATAAATTTATAGTCATACTTAAACCATTTGCTTTTACATCCAATAAACTTTCTACCTTCATATAATTCTCAATAACCTCTGGATAATACTGTACTATATTATTAAAAGTATTCTTCATTCCCTGCTTACCTTTCTTATTTTCTACTGTATGTACTTATATATCACATTTACTTCATACACTATGAATTTTATTACGCTATACTTTATATAAATTATAGTGTGTCTAACTATACGCAAAACGCTACCTTGGAAAACTACTAATTCAAATTCCCCTACTTCATTTACAAACCTACCATCATTTGATGACATTATATAAAATAAATTTATTTTATATCTCTAGTTTGCAACGCCTACTTTTAATATTAACTCGAATTTCATTTAAAATAGTAAGATACATGAATTATCTTATAAACTATATTTACTGAGATAAAATTAATTTTGTAATCATAATTTTAATACATCTATTAATTCTTCGTATGTAAAATAACTTAATATATCCTGAGACATTAAGTTAAAAAAGTATTTATTTATTGCCACATCTCCTCCACAAAAAATATTAGTCTCAGCATATCCATATTGCTCTAACTTAGATTTTGTAACTTTTATTAATTCTAACTCTCTAGGATTTTCCTCTTTATAAAAGCAGTTTTTATCTTTACACTCATCATACATAATTAGACAATTATAAAGATCATTTGCTGTCAGGCTAATAAGAAAATTAATTTTGTTTATTTGGTCCGCTGTAATCGAAATATTTTTTTTATAATTTTCTCTAATTATACATCCACATAATAAATTAATAATTTCTGTATGAGTTCGCCTCTGTTTTTCAATTAGTTCAATCAATTGTTTCTTATTGCTATACTTTCTATAATGTGAAATAAACATTTCTTCTGTCATACCTTCTGTTACAATTCCACGAATAAAACAATTAATCCGTATCCCCTCTATAACTTCAATTGTTGACTTAATAGATGTATGAACTGGACTACTTAATGTATCTATTAAATTAAAATTTGCTTTTAGCCTTTCTTCACATAGAGAAGATATCATTAAATAATTTTGATTTATGCTTTGTTTTAGTTTATCTAACATCTTCAACTTCTCCTATTAATCTTGAGTAATTAATGTCGCATTGCATATGGAACATCTATAAATATGAGTATTCTCACTAAATACATCAACTATAAAATGTAATGTCTCATTTCCACAATGTCTACATTTTGCCCATTTGCCATTCCCATATTCCACAAGTCTCAATAAATAGCACCACAATTTGACCATTCTTTATGAGTCTCCTTATCATGTGCTGTACTTTCACCACACCATAAACATTCTACTCCTTTTGCCATATATATCCCTCCATTCTCTAATTAAATTCTATCCTACTCACTATTCTTCTACAACAAAAAAGACTCGTCATGTTTCGACAAGTCATAGATTAGTTATATAATTTTATAATATTAGAATAACTGTTGTTAAAAAAATCTACAGGTAAATTACAAAGTTCTACAATATCTCTTGAATACATATTTATTTCATTTAACATTTCCTGTTTAGTAAGTACTTCATTATCTATTAATAATTCTGTGGCATCTTTTAATAATGTAGGTTCCTCTACTGGTAAAATATCATCAAGTGGCTCATTTTTTCTCCATCCTTTAAAACTTATTCTCTTTTGAAAATAGATATATTTTTCATCTGATATTAATCCCAAATCCAAACATTTTCTAACAATTGCTTGAATAGAAATTCCCCACTTTTCTTTTAAACTAATAAAGGCTTCTAAGCATATTGGATATTCGCTTAGTTCCTTTAAAAATTCTTCACTTGGATATAAAAATTCTGATGCAAAATAGTCAGCATCACGTTCTATCGCTGTACTCCCTTGCTCCTCTGCTGTTACATTCCTATGCAATAATAAATGTCCAAGTTCATGGGCGTTATCAAATCTCGATCTTACTGCTGACCCTTTATTAGCGCTTGTAAATATATATGGTGTATCATTTACCCATTGTGATAATCCATCAGTTTTATCTTGATCAATATACTGTTTATTTAGGATAAAACCATTACTTTGTAAAACATATGCTAAATTAGTAATTGGCTGTGTACCCAACTGCCACCTTTCCCTTACTTTCCTAGCTACATTCCTAATGACTTCCCTATTATAATTACAATTATTTTTTCCCAAGTACTCATTTAAATCTGGTATATTCACTTCTGGAAAATCGATATATTTCTTATAGAATCCCATTATATTTTCATCTAAAATTTGTATTTTAGTTGCTAAATGTTCCTTGGTTCTTTTTGAGATACTTTTAGTTCTAAAATATATAATACTTTGTGACATATTATATTGCTGAATATTTTTTTGCATAAAAAAACTAATAGGAAATCCCAATATTTTGGGTAATAAGGCTATTATCTCAGCACTTAATTGACTCTTGCCCACTTCATACTTAGAAATTGCTTGTTTAGTCACACCTAATTTATCTGCTAATTCGCTCTGCGATAATCCCCTGTATAATCTAGCCTGTTTTATTTTAGAGCCTAATATTAAACTATATCCTTCTTTCCTAAAAAGGGGGCTACTGTCTCCCGTGTTATTCATATTATCCACACCTTTTATTATTATCTAGTTTTTATTTTTAACTTATCTTTTAAATCTTCCTTCTTAATATTTTCCTTTGATATTATTGATTCTACCTTAGGCTGTGGAACATACTCCTTATTTCCTAATAGATGCTTTGGCACATCTATTTCTTCAATAATATGTTTCATTTCTGAATCAAAAAATACCATTTTCACATAATCTAAATGATCATCAGTGCTAAAATGATATGCTAAAATTGCATAATATTTAGTAGGAATGCTACTACTAATAGTTTCTCCTAATGCATTAAAACAATTTAATTGTGGATCTAACGGAATATTGCCTTGTGCAAACTCTTTCATATAACACGAAGGATTCTTAGAAATATCCTCAGGTCTATTGCATGATTTAATTGTAATTAGTATATTACCTTTTTCTAGCTTAGGAAGTGCTACTGAATGAGCTAAAAATGTGTCTGTATACACTCCTATAGCACCTCCTAACTTACTATTACAAATCACATCGCCTATTGCTTTAGACCTAGATATTCCAATAGCTCCCTTTTGCGTTTGTATTTCCATTCCCTTATTTAATTGTTTTTGTGCTTGTATTAACTTATCATTACCTTCTCTGAGCAATCCAATGATGTATTTAAATATGTCTTCCTGCTGTAATTGATTATGTATATATTCTCGTCTCTGTTCTAGTGAAACTTCATTATTTATCATAGTATCACCTCTAAAATCAGAATATAAATATATTGTATGATTTTTTCTCAATTTAGTCAACTATTCTATCTATATTTTTTATATTTTCAACCCCAATAGATATAATATAAAAAATCTTCAATCACACTTCTTATAAACTCATTAGATATCCCACACAATTACTATACCATCTCAACTCTTTATCAATCTCAATATTATTTCTTATCCTTCCATCTAACACCTTCAAGAACTTCTCAGCTCCACCACCTGTAAAGATTTTGTCATGTAATATAGTCTTGCCAAATTTGTTTTCTACATCTTTCATAATATCCCTACATACATGAATAGTGCCACATAAATGTTCCTCTAAATTAAAATCACCTCTTTCCGTTCTAATGATAGGCTTACCACTATTAAACTTCCTATCAATCTGTTCAATAGTTACTTCCACACCTTCTGCTGCTATCTTGTCTTGTAATACCTTGTAAATATCATATAATGCAATATTAACAGTTCCATAATTAGTAATTCTAAACTTACCATTCCATTCTATAAGAAGCACATCTGTTGTTTTCATCCCTATATCAATAAGAAGTGTTGTATTATCTTTATCTATGTACTGACTTAGTGATCTAATAGATGCATAGCCTTCTGCAAATACATTTACATCTACTATATTAACTGATATTTCTTTTCCATTAACCACACCATCAATAGTTCCCAATGCCTTAAGCTGTTCTCTAAACTGTTCTTTCTTAGCCTTATAAATACTGATAGGTAATCCCACGCCTAAATTAATATAATGTACTCCTGCTCCATATACTGCATTTACTGACCAAAGTATTTGGTGTTCTATGTATTCTCTATTTGTCTTGTCAACATTAGTAAGTGTAGTTTGCCCTATTCCTAATGCTAATTTTGTTCCTCTACATTCAATAATATCTCCACTCATAAGAGCTGTATCCATTGAGTATGTACTGTAGGTATAAGCCTTTATAATTTCGCCCTTACTATCTATACCTGCTACACAAATGGTTGAATTTCCTAAATCCACACCTATATTCTTCACATTCTTTGCCATGTTGTTCTCACTCCTGCTGTCTTGCTTGTTAAAATTCTTCTATTTCATCATATATGTTATTTTTTATATTTATTGATGCTACTGGTACTTGTGTTTGAGTATGACTTAAAGGTTCTACTATATGGGTAGGTGTGGTTAAAATCTCCCTTTGAGGTTCCACTACTTCCCCTAGGTTATTCTTTACATACCAATTAAGTGCCTTGTTTATTTCGCCATTTAATGTTCTAAAATTAGCCTTTGCCATATGTTCTAAATCTATCTTTAGCTGAGGATCAATTGTAATACTAATTCGTGCCATACCATCCTCCTAAGTTGTTAATACTAGTTGGTTTATTCCTTGCCATTCGCTAGGTTCTTCTTGCAATTTAAGTTTATTTGTTGCCTGCTCTAGTAATTCTTTAACTGCAGGTATCATATTTTTTAATCTTTCAAGTGCTTCCTTATCAAAACTATGAAGGTCTATCCCCTTATACATTAAAGGCTCTTTCTTCTTTACCTTTTCAAAAGGAATTACATTGTCAGGTGCTTCTTGTATCTCGTCCTCTATAGGCTGTTCCTCTTGCTCCTGAGTTGCTATTTTTATTGTTCTTTTATAATGGTCCTCAATTGTTGAGGTTATGTACTTTTTGCTAATAAGTGATTGAATAATATCACTTGCTCGCTTAGATGTAACTTGTAGGAGTTCAGCAAAGTATTTGTTTGATGCGAAACAACCATTATGTTTATCTAGTGCCTTAATGATTGCTAATACGAATTTTTCTTGAAGTGATAAATTTGAATCTCTAAGAATGTCAAGATCAATCCAAAGACCTTGCATATTTTGTGATATGTTGTTTTCCATGCTGTCTGTTCCTTCCTGTTATTTCCAAGCTGTTATGTACACAGTATAGCTCTACACCTCTATAAATGTCAAGACATTTTTAGACATTAATTGACATTAAATGTTGTTATTAACATTTTAATAGTTTATTATTTGTGTTATAATATCCCTAATTATACAAACAAGGAGATATATCATGGCAATTGAAGAAAAAAAAGTTCGACCTAGTGTAAAAAGAACTCAAGTTGGTACATCCTTGGATAAAGATTTATATGCAACACTAAAGCAATTTTCACATGATTCTCGAATCCCTCAATCCAAGTTATTTGATGAAGCTCTTGAGCTCCTATTTAATAAATATAATATTAGAATAATCAATCATACTGAGTCATAACTTTGATTCAGTATTTTTTTATTCAGTCACAACAAACTACATCCATATCATCTATTGTTATTATTAAACATATTATAAGAGTTATTATATATATATTATTTATCCCTGACTCCTTATATCCCCCTCCCTATTTTTTTATACCCCCTTAGAAGTATTTAGGTATCCCCATGTATGAAAGTTTATAAGGACTTCCTAATTAAACGGATACCCTTGGAAAAATAGTTATATAGGTATGGATAATTTGACATAGTTGTAATTTATTACAAAACAAAAAAACAAGGTTTTACCCTTGGTACTTAGCTGCAAAGTTAATTATAAGCTCTCTTACATCATCACTGGTATAAGTTCTTTTTAACCATATCTCAGAGCTACTAATAACATCCTTTTCCTTTAAAGTATTTATAGCTCTCTCTAAATCTTCATCAGTATCTACTGTATTAGACCTATATTTATAACTATAACTTAAGTTAGCTATATTTGAAATAAACATAATTAGAATTACAACTAATTTTAATATATATATATATACTCCAAACTTATTACCTACTATTTTACTAAATGAAACATGTAACATGTCTGTTACCGAAACTATCTGTAAAAATGTGTTCAAAAAAATAATTAATGTAATTAAACTAAGTATACACATTATAATTTCAATTACATCAACCCTCCCCTGATGTGTATTGTATTTGTTAATTACATAACCACTCTTGAAACCTCTAATACTGCGGTATAAATTAATGCCTGCTAAGATACAAACATTAGAAACTAATATTAATATTACTATATTAATAACATGTGCAGTATTTCCATTCATAGAAAAAAAACTACACCCTTTACCTCTTTCATTATTAAATAGATTATACAAAAACAAAGCCATTAAAATAAAAAATGAAAACAAACTCGACATAAAAGCTATTATCTTAAATATTTTCCCTCTCATATTTATTTTCCACCCTTCATAGTTATTCTTTATTCTAATATCAGCCGATAATCTATTCCACATTATTCATTGTATAAAACACTTAATTTTTTAGGTTCATCACCAAAATGTGCGCTTGACTTTTTATTCATAAGAACCTTAGGGAACTATCTTTATCCAACTTGCTGTATTTGTTTTACTGAAGAGATACTCCCCTAGTAAGTAGTTCAACAAAATTATTGTCAAGCACAGTTTATGGTGAAGAGCCATTTTTTATTATAAAATTAATAAAGCAGAGATTATAAACCTCTACTTTTTACATTATCTATACGCTTGATATTTAGGGGTCATCAGCATCTCCTCACTAGTATATGTTACAGTTCCACCATGAGAACTCCCTGCTGAAAAACCACTAAGTGATACTCCTGCTGTATTGCCTACATTTACGCTTACTGTAAAATAACCTTGTCCATAGAAATGGACACTCGTAAGTGGAAAATCACTTTCATCTTCTTCCATTCCTGCATCTGTTTCATGCCATGTGGCACATGAAGGTCCCTCTGCCATTTTTGTATGTATATTCCCTACATCACATATCTGTCTAAAGCTACTCCATCCATACATTTTAATTCTTGCTACTACAGCTGCTGAGTAATCATCATTTCCATTCAGACTTTCTGGTGCTTCAAATAAATAATAATAATAATCGCCATTATCACTACTGCTATATGTACTTCTACTATTTTTTAAATTCATCTTTTCTAAGCATTCTTCACTATTCATATCATTTAGTTCTTGAGCTTCACTAATAGTAATATTTTTTTCTTCTGCTAATGCTTCTACATACTCCTCCTCTGTAATAATTGTAATACTGGCCCCCTCTATCTTACCTTGTCGTACTGCCTCTAAATATTCAGTTGAGATTTCATTTGCTAAAGTTGATGTTGAAGTTTCAGTTATAGTGTTTGCATATACTGGTATACTTAAAAGTGACCCCATCAATATAATACCTAATTTAAATTTAATATTTTTCATGTTTACTCTCCTTATTTATCTTATATAAATCCATATGATATCCTAGTTACACTCATAGTTAACGCTTATCAGCACTTCCTTACTAGTGTATGTTATTTGTCCACCCGTAGAAATTCCAGCTGTAAATCCACTTAATATTTTTCCTACTGCACTACTGCCTACATTTACAGTTTCTGTAAAATAACCCTGTCCATAGAAATGTACACGTGTAAGTGGAAAATCACCTTCACCTTCTTCCGTTCCTGCATCTGTTTCATGCCATTCAGCACTTGAAGGTACTCCCGCCTTTTTTTGTGTATTTACATAACTCACACTACATATCTGCCTAAAGCTATTCCATGCATACATTTTTATTTTAGCAGTCAGCGTTGCTGAATAATACTCATTTCCATCAACTGCTCCTGACTTTTCAAGTAAAACATAGTAATATCCATCATCTGTACTATTACTGTAAGTACTTCTACCTTTTTTTAACCCCATCTTTTCTAAACATTTTACACTATTCATATCATTCAGTTCTTGAGCTTCACTAATAGTAATATTTTTTTCTTCTGCTAATGATTCTACATATTCTTCTTCTGAGATAAGCGTAGTACTCACACCTTCAACTTCACCTTTCTGCACTGCCTCCAAATATTCAACTGAAATTCCATCTTCTGAATTTGATGCTGAAATTTTAGGTATAGTACTTGCATACAGTGATACGCTTAAAGAAATACTCATCAATAAACTACATACTTTAAATTTGATATTTTTCACTTTTATGCCTCCTTTCTTTTTAATTATAAAGGATATATATAATTTTTTCAACATTTTTAATATTAATTATTTTGTAAATATATTGACACTTTATTTAAAAGACTTCTTACATTACCACTTGTATATCTTTCGCTAATCCATATATCAGGGCTGCTAATAATTCCCCTTTCTTGTAATACCTTAACAGCTATCTCAAGCTCATCATCCTCATTCATTTCATCACTTACATCTTGTTTCAACTTCTTCCATGCCTCTGCATTCTCCACATAATACTTAGGACAAATCTTTCCTGTTACATCATAATGCCTAATAATAGCCTGTGTTGGCTCTAAATTGTATCTACTACATAAATCTACAAGTAATTCAATAAGGCTCTTATATGCTAAATCTGTATATTTTCCTGTATTATCAGGATGGCATACCTCAATACCAATAGCATAACTATTTGCCTTACTTGCATGATAAGCCACCTCATTTTCAGGTACACACCTAATAACCACACCATCATTACCTATGATGTAGTGAGCCGATGCATACGTCCCTGATTCATTCTTTAGGTTATTAAAATACCTTGCATTATTTTCTGCTGTACTTCCTGCATTACCCACGTAATGAACCACTATATTTTTGATTGTTCCTATCTTTGTTTGTGGTCTGCTATATTTGTTTGGTGTGATTAACATCTCTTTAATTGTAATTGCCATATTCTATATTTACCTTTCTATCCTTTTATATTTGCTACGATTTGGTCTAATTTTGTATTAATGTCTTTTGCTAAAACTGCATTTGTTTCTAGTAATGTCTTATTGATTGCTGACATTTCACCTAGTTGTGTGAGTAGTCGTTCCTCTCGCTCTTTAGAGTCTGCTCTTGACTCACTTTGCACCTTGGCAATATAGAATCCAAGGCATGTAACACATGCCACTGGAAACCCAAAGTTTTGAATGACTTCTAAAAAATCTATACCGTCTCCTCCTCTCTTAAGCCTCTATAATACCAAGTTCTCTTTTAACCGCTTCTACGTAATTTTCATCTACCATATCAATAGTCCAGTTAAATGATGCCATTAACTCTACATAAACTGGTACTCCATACTCCTCTGGTACTTCTTCAATCGTTCTTGTTCCATTTTGTATTGTTCTTGCATATGCTCTTAATCTTGTTTTATTAATCATGTTGTTTTGTCTCCTTTAAAATTTATTTGTTGTATAAAAAAACACCTTAGCCACTAAGGCCAAGATGTGCCATAATTAAAGTTAACTTCTCATCTATTGTAGTAAGTAAATCCATATTTAGAAGATTATCCTCTGCTGATATCTGTGTGATATTGTGCATTTCTTCTGTAATTTCCTCATGTGTTGCAGTTTTAGTAATCTCTTCTATTGGCTCTAAAAACTCTCTAGTTTTAGCATCGAATTTTCTGTACTTAATAGCAAGTTTATACTCTTCTTCACTTAATTTAATGTCATCATCCGTATAATCAAAAGTATTTGCTACAGATAAAATAGTGTTATCATCACCTAAGTAAATTATATACTTATTATCCATTTATGATTACCTCCTATATATTTAAATAATATGTGATTGAAACTTTTGTACTTGATGCACCATAACTATCTCTATAATATAGTGTAAAGCTTGATTTAAATGGTATGTCAAAATAATGGGCACCTGTTCCATTTGGATTCGTGCCAAACATTTCATACAAAGTAATACCATCAAATATTGTTGTGCCATCTACTACTAATTTAAGTGTAGGAATAGTCCTATTGGTGTTATAGTTCATTGCATGTACTCTTGCCATACCGCCTTTAGAATTAGTATAAGATTTTAATACTGTATAAATATTTTGTTGGTATGAAATGTTTATCGTCTCATGTTTGATTGTTTTACCTATAATATCGCCTCCCAATTCACCCTTTTGAGCTATTGTAAGATATTCACTATGGGTGTGGTTACTTGGCGGAAAACTTGAGGGTTTTCCTTGAACACCTTCCCACCTCAAATCTATATTTTTAACAGCTTCTTTCACCTCTTCAACACTTTCACGTATATCTCTATGAGCCTCTTGATCCACATCATGCTCTTTTAAAGCTTCATCTGTTAAATACACCAAACTGTTATCAATTCTTGCTGTTACCTCTGCCACATTACTTACCATAACTGTTACATGAATAAGCTTTTCATTTAATGAGTCCTTTGAGATATAGGATGTATTTTCTGTATAGCCATACATATAAAGAATTTCTACATCATCACTGCCTTTTGCATATACTCCAATCTCTGACCAATCGAATGAGGTGGCAATATCCTCTATCTTGAGTATGGTTGATAAAGTCACTTGGCTGCCTTTCCTTGAAATCTTTGTAATAGGCAAGCTTTGTTTTAACTGAATCAACTCAGTAGCTTCTCCTATATCTCCTGTAAAGTTTCCATCTCCCAATTCTATCTTTGTAAATTCTAATACTTCACCAGAAAGAGCCTTACTCAAAAGCTCCATTCCTTTTGTTGTAATACTTTTATTTTTAAACTCGCTCAAACTGTCCCTCCTTATATATTTATCTTATCTCCTATTTGAACATAGAAGCCTGTATAAAGTGTATCTTCTATTGGACTTAATACGTTGATATTTAGCACCATATTAGCTGGGATTTTCTTTCTTAAATCTTTTTTTAGTGAATCTATTAAATGCTCCTTATTTTTAACCACACCAATCGTCAATACATACTTTGAATTATCTAACTCCATTAAAAAGTCTCCTCTCCCAATAGTGGTATTTAAAGTATTTCTAAGCCACATTATTGAAAAGGGGATTGTTGAATTATATTTATTTAGGATATTAAAGCGTCTTAACTCTATATCATTTGTACTACTTAAATTTAATAGCTGCTCATACTTTCTTAAACCCTCTTCATTGGCTGTTTCTATAAATTGATTCTCTTGTAATTGCTGTAGCTTATTTCTTAGCTCATCTACTTCTAAACTAATTGTTTTATCTAGCTCTTGAAATTCTTTTATGTTACTTACAAAGTCAGGTAGATATTTCTTTAGCCTCATATATTAACCACACCTACCAATACTGGCACATTCTCTCCTGACAGATATAAATTTCTAGGCGAGCCATTGAGCATAGTATCCTCAATATCCATTATCCCTTCAATTTCTAATAGCCTTGCTTCTATTTGGCTAATACGTACTACTATGTCATTCTCTGACCAGTTAGCTCTTAACTCATTAAAGTATTGTTCAATTACCTCATTAACTCGAACGCTTACGTTTTCCCAACTACTCTCCTTAAAAGTGAGGTGTGTGGTTAATTGTACTTCTACTTGACTTGCTGCTTCTATAGTTACACTATGGCCTATTGGTGCAATCCCTAAGCCTTGACCACTATTTTGAACTGGATCAACCAATGTCTGTACCTGTTCAATAAGCTCTGGTGTGGGTATATTACTCTCTGCATCTAATAATCTAAGTTTTACTGTGCCGCCACCATTCCAACAAGGATAAACTTTCACTTGTCCTACACCATCAATACTTCCCACTTTTTCTTGGTAGTCTTTTATATTCCCACCAAAAGCCTCTTTCTCAAAGCTATTAAAGTATCAGCACCTTAATGCATCATCTTGCTCCATATTTTCACCAACTATCACCACATCACTTAAAATTGCTTCATTTATGTTTTCTATGGCATCAATATTAATCAAATTACCATCATAATGATTCCCTATGGTGCCTGGTTGCGTACATTTGAGTAAATATGCACCATTTTGCACCATTTCGGTGACTGTATACACCAATTCTTCCTTTCCCCAATGTGATCCAATAGGTACTTCATTGTCAAAGTAAGCTTTTCTTACTGCATAAGTAGCTTCTTTTCTATAAATACCACGCTCAGCACATCTTCTTTCTAGGTATTCACCATAGGCTGTATCTGCAAATATTCTTTTCTCTAGCTCATCAATATAAATATAGGCTTCATATAATTCAGCTACACATGGTGCTATGGCATCAAATAAAAAAGAGCCTTCACTAGTATCCACACTGCTACTGACTCTCCTAAGTGTCCTGCTTAATAATTCCTCATAGCTTATCATATTAGACATTAATCGCCACCTCTCCATAAATTGTTGCTACTGTAAAACTTACTTGCAAGTTATCATTTAAAAGGTTTATTTCAAAGTTACTACAGCCTTTTATCTTATCGTTAATTAATAAGCACTCTTTAATTCTTCGCTCTACTTCACTCTCTATAAATCCTTGCTCATAGCCTCGCCCTATAAGCTCGTCTAAGTCCTGCCCATAGTCCCAAGTATAAATAGGATAGGTGTAGCGTGTGGTTAATAATGCTTTATAAATCCACACCTTAAGAGCTTCCTTGCCTTCAAGTATTTTGCCTGTTAATTTACCATCTTCAAAATTAAAGCCATATTCTTTATGGGTATCTACTGCTTTCACTTTGCTTGTATCTGCACCTCTTGTCATAAATGGGAATAGACTCATAAGTTTACCACCTTACAAAGAATAATATATTTCTGCTTATTAGATGTGGGAACCATTGCTAAGGTATCACCTTGATTAAAACCTTTTATATTTTCATTTACCATTAAATCCTCTCTATCTAAAAAAAGCTCACCAATGCTTACGGATAAAGGATTATTACTTATAACTTTCCCTATCACTACAGCTGGTGAGCTAGTATTATTTTGTTGTTTTATTATACTTAAAATTCCGTTATATGGATTATTTATCATTGTTCCTCTTTTTTAACTACTATACTCATTTCTTCCTAGGATGTTTTTCACTTATTCTTTTTTCTTCCTCTTCCCACTCCTTTCCAATCAATTCTTTATACTCATAACGTCCACCACTAGCAAGTTTTCTCATTAATTGTACTTCGAGTAAGCCATCCCATTTGACATGTATATGCTCAAATTTAAAATAATTCAACTCGTCAGTGCACACAGGCAACTCAGCTACATCATCATCTGGATTCATTAAATAATATGGATATGTACATTCTAAAACAACATTATTTTGCTCAATTTGATTTGAACTCTTATCCCAACATAGCAATAAAAACTGTACGCTATTAAACCTAAATACATATGATAACTTCAAGTCAGGAAATTCTTCAAATTCTATTTCTTCATTAATAAAATTTTCTCCTGTTTCGTAGTTTATATTTCTTATTGTGCTATTTGAATAAAGGAGTGGATTCTTACACCACATCAATTTCTGATTACCAAATACAATATCATGTACTGGGGATACATTACTTGCTATTCCACATAATACAGTAACATTTTCTTTAGGAATATTATCCTCAACATTCATTAGATAATGGCGTATTTCTTCATCAAAAAAAGAACAATCTTGCTTATGAGCCCTCAAATCATTAAATGCATATTTTAATAACATCTTTTGAATCAAAGTATAATCATATTTAATCCTAACTTCTTCATCTTCTTGATATTTTCTAGTAAAATATTGACTAATAAACTGTTTTGCATATGCATCAATATAAGATATTTTGTGGTTATTACAATCTGAACATACATCTTTTACCATGGGATCTGAACCATGTACTGCATGCCTAGCATAATCAAAAGTCAAATAGCACTCTGGGAATAAATCTAAAACAGCACATGAAATAATATGCTCTTTCGTTCCAGTTGCCTCTTTCCCGCAATATGCACACTTCATAAATTAAACTCCTTTCTATATTTATCTATATAATTATCTCATCTTCCTTTTAACTAGTCTACTTTATTTAACCTATCCCTTTATTTAATTAATTTTAGCTTTAGAATATACTGTTTGTTACCCCATTCATGTCGATCAGATTCAATTAAAAAAAAATCCTCTAACCTAGCCAAAAAATCCTCAACTTTAATTATCTTTCCACTAAAACAACTGGTATTTCCTATTGCATTAATTTCTATTTTCCTCTCAATACCTTGAAGCATACTACTAGCTACTGTTTTTGCTTGTTTATCTTCTTCTTTTGTATACGTATCTTGAAATGTTCCTAACAAACTTATCAATTCATCATTTTGCACCATACCTAAATACTGGTCATTCTCATCATAAATCTTAACTTTATTAACCACACCTTCTGCATTCTCTGAATAGCTGCTTTCTAAAATATTTACATCATCCTTTAAAACATAATCAACCACTTGTTTTCCTACTTGATCCACATATAACTTGCCTTCTCGCATTGTAATATAATACTTCTTGCCATTTTGACTACCAGCTCCATCATAAACTGTTTTTATAATTTCATACATTCCCATACCACTACATAATAGTTTTTGTGGTATTCCTGTTTTAGCAAGTGTTCCCACTGCTATCCCTAAATCATTACATACTGTTGTCGTAATAGTTTCTGCTGTCTTATTCTTAAAGTTATATGTACCCTTACTTTTACTTAATCTAATAGCATCATCATAACAAGTAATTTGTATTGTCCCTTGCTCTCCAAATCGTTCATTATAAAAGACTCTACCTCTAAACAATTCCTTTCCATTATCATCATACAAATACATTTCATCACCTATATTGGGATAAACTTTGGGTGCATATATATCATGTAATGGATATAAGAAATTTAGTTGTAAAGTCCTTGCTATTTCTGATATACTTCCACTCCATGTGATTTCACTTATCATGTTAGTTACATCTATACTATCTGCTTTTGTCTTTAATATCACCTTTGGCATTAAATCACCAACTTTTGTCCTATATAGATTTTATCAGGATTAGTAATATTATTTTTAGCTGCAATAGCTTTATAATTTGAGCCATCACCTGTAACTTTCTTTGCTATAAGCCATAAGGTATCTCCCTTTTTGACCACATAAGAGTCAGAAGGAGACTTCACTTGTCTAGTAGTAGTTGGTGTGGTTAATGTTGTACCATTAGAAGTTGTAGTTGTTTGTTTTGTAGTTGAAATAAACTTATACTCCTTAAGTTCTAAAGTAAAATAAACATCACCAGTTCCATCTACTTCTGAATATGTAAGACTTTCTATTGCCATTGCATAATTAATTGGTGTGTTTGTTACTATCACCCTAATAGGCTTTCCTGAGTTCTTCCATTTTAGAAGTTGCTTGATATATTCATAAGGCTTAGAAAAACTATTATATAAACAAAAACTATATTCTTGATTAGGAAAAAAGCTCTCTATACTCATACTCATAAGTCCTGTTTTACCTATTAAATTAATCTCCCCTAAATTAGTAATATTAACTGTTGTATTTTGATGAGGCACTGTCACCTCAAAAGAAGAAGGAAGGACTGGTAGCCTTATCCTCTCTTCATTATTATTAAATGATAAATAATACTCCAATCTTACCTCCTATGTCATGTTAAATGCTTGTTTCTTAAGTTTGTTATATAATGCACTTGCAATTTCATTTATATCACTTTGTTTTCTTACTGTCATATTTGAAATAGTAATATTTACACCACTTACTCCTGCACTGCTCTTGCCATCATTAAAAGCTTTTTTAATACTTTCATCATGTGGATATACTCTTGAGCCTTGAGGTAAATCTACAATTTCAGCACCTCTATCGTGAATCATGGCTGTACCACCTTGCCAGTTATCTGTACCTTTATAGAGCATTGGAATAGTTGGTAAATTAATTCCTACTTGTGCACCACCTAACCATTCGGGCATTTTAAATGAGCCTAATTTATTAATTCCACTAATAGCTCCATTAATAAAACCTATAATACCATTCATTACACTTCTACAGATGCCTGTAATCCCTTCAAAAATCCCTTTAAAGATATTTACCACTCCATCCCATGCTTTCTGCCAGTTTAGCGTAAAGACACCCACAATAAAATCAATAATACCGTCTAGTACTTGAACCACACCATTAATGACTGTGGCTACCCCTGTTAGCACGCCTTTAAAAGCACCTATCCAAGCCGAGCAACTTATTTTGATATACTCTACTAATAATGCAATTAAAGGTTTAATCATTTGACATAGCCACTGCATAAAACTTACTATTCCTTGAATAGCTAAACTTATGCCCTCTTTAACCTTGTTAAATACCTCTTTGAGCTGTTCAAAGTCTAAACCACAATTTAAGGCCAACTCTTTAATTTTGTTAAAGCATCCTATAAAGAATGTTTTTAAGGGCTCCCAATACCTAATAACAAGTGCTGCTATTAGTGCAATAGCTGTCATAATTAAAACTACTTTATTTGCAGGTGAAAAGATAAGTTTCATAACATCTTTCATATTTTTAAGCCCTTTAATAGTTACACCAAACTTCCCAATAGAAGCTGTTGCTTTACCTACACTACCTACCAATTTTCCAAATATCTTAATAGTTGGCCCTATACTTGCTGCCATTAAACCAAACTTTAAAATACTTTGAGTCTGTTCAGGTGTTAAGTTATTTAAGGCATCTCCCACCTTACCAATTACATCTGTTACTTTTTCAAAAGTTGGTAAGAGCAATTCACCAAATTGAATCATACTATTTTTTATTTTATTAATGGCAATATTAAAACGTTGGCTCGGTGTCTGCATGGCTTCAAAGGCACGCTCTGTCATACCTGTGGTTTCACCCATTTGGGATAAAACATTTTCAAAATCACTTGCACCTTTACCTGTTAAAACTAACATAGTATTTAAAGCTTCTGTTGAACCAAAGAGTTTTCCCATCATTTCGGTACTGCCACCTGTGGCCTTAGCAATCTCATCCATAAACTTAGCAAATCCTACAGATTCTAAATGAGCTGAATTAAAACTAATTCCTAACTTATCTGCTAGTTTAGCTGCATCTGTTGAAGGCTTAATAATATTAGACATAGCTGCTTTTAAGCCTGTAATTGCTTCACTTGTCCCAATCCCTTGTTTAGTTAGTGTTGCAATAGAACTAAATAACTCCTCAGTCGTAACACCTAGTTGTGCTGCTGTTGGGATAACATTCCCCAAACTCTGTGCCATTTCTCCAAACGAAGTTTTACCAAAGTTCTGTGCTAACATCATTTGATCTGATATAGTTGTTACCTTATCCGCTGTCATACCATAAGCATTTAATACGGTGGTTAAGCCATCAATAGCTGTTGTGGTATCTGTAAACCCACCTTGCGCTGCCTTTACTGCTGTCTCTACAAACTTAACTGACTCAGCTGTATCTACACCTGCTGATATTGCTTGGTATTGTGCTTCTGCTAACTCTGTAAATGCTACACCTGTATCATTAGATAGTGCTAATATTTCTTTCTTGAGCTCTACCATTGACTTAGTACTTGTATCTGCAATCGTACTTACTTTAGCCATAGCATCTTCAAAACTATTTGCTGTAGAAATTGCCATTGTGCCAAGTGCTGTTAAAGGGGCAGTAATACCAAGTGATAGTTTACTTCCTACTTTCTCAATATTTGCCCCTGTTTTTTGTATATCTTTACCTACCCTTTGGACTTGCTTTGAATACTTCACAAGCTCATGTTGTGCCTGAGTAAGAGTAGGTGTAAAATTATCCGTCAACTTTAAAATCGCATCAATAATCTTTGCTATGAGGTATCACCCCCATACATCTGTTGTGCTTCTTTCTGCCTTTCTTCTAGTTCTCTTTTTATGAAATAACCTAATATTTTCTTTTCGCCTAATGGCAACCAATAAAACTCCGAAGGCTTGATATTTTTATATTTAAAAAGTAAATACATCACTTGCATTTCATAGTCTGTATCTATTGCTTTTTTAACTCTTCTTCGTCCTCATCTTTATCATAGCCTGATAGCTCAGTAATCACATTCGATAGCTCTGCAATCTCTCCTGCTAAGAATAACTTTTTAACCAACTCTTTAGGTGTTACGCATCCAAAGTAACCTAATAATCTTTCATCCTTTAAGCTAGGTTCTACCACACCATCAATTACTGTAAGCACCTGCATCTCAAAAAGGTTAATATCCCTTAAACCACCTTTTTTATTTAAGTCTACTGCTGACCTTTGAATATCTGCATATCTCTCGCCATCAATTGCCTTACACTTTACTTTAAAAGACTCATTTAAAAGATTACTTAACCTCTCAAATTCTACTTCTTTTGTAGGCATTGCCATTAATTTTGCTTTATCCATCTGTAATAATTTATCAATTAAACTCATGTTGTTCTCCTTTAGTTGTTTTAAATAGTATCTAATAAATCCCAATCACTAAATGTAAAACTTACTTGTTCTTCACCTAGTGTCTTCGCTGACCAGTTTGCAAGTGTTAGCTCATCAAAAACTGCATCTTTAATTACCACACGCTCAGCTCCTTGTGCGTCTGGATCATCTAACTTACTGATGATTGTACAAACTGTTTGTCTACCTGCTTTCATGTCATCACTTAACTTCTTAATGAAGTAAGATGATACTTTATTGAGTGTAATTTGACCTGAACAAGAAAAGCCTATTACCTTCTGTGCTTTTACAAGTCTCCTTGTCATATTTACATCTGTTTTCTCTAATGTTACTTTTGCTTCAAAGGCTGTTACCTCTGCCATATAAGTTCCATCAATCCATATTTCTCCCCAAGTTCCATTAATAACTTGGTGTGCTGAAAATTTATCCATTCATTCCTCCTTTAATTTTGGGTATTAAAAAAGAGCTCTTATGAGCCCTAATATTTATGATCCTATAACCATTCTAATTCACCAAAAATATGATATATCACGTTTTGCTTTATAATTTCATTACCTAATTTATACTCAACAATAAATACTTTTCCCCTCTTATTTATATATTGTATACTTATTAATTCTCCTCTAATATTATCAATATAGCTTCTTATTACTTTATGCATATGCTTTTCCTCAAAAAAAACTGTCCAAATGCCTGTTATTATCATTATCAAAAATGCTATTACAAATAATGCACATTCTATCATTACTATCCATCCCTTTAGCTCTAATACCTTGATTATACTATAGGGAATAATCAATATTAAACATTAATATTAAGAGTAATATCTTCAATAGCATCAAGAATCTTAATATTGGATGCTAAAAACACTTTATCTTTAGTGTTATATTCTTTAATCTCTTTCTCAGATAGGGCTTCTACATCCACACCTATTGATTTTAAATAAATCCTTTGACTCTCTACATCTATATGTATCTTATTATCATAGCTATTATCTAAAATACCATCTAACACTAATTGATCTAAGTATGCTTGAATGGCTGTAACCAGTAAACATTTATTATCATAACTATTTGCATACTTTCCTAAATAGCTATCTTCTGCTGTTTTCTTTACATCATCATGAATCATATGCATAGCATCCACAATCTTTACCTTTTTAAAGCTTTCTCCTTTATCTTGGGTAGTCGTTACAAAGCTATTAACTGCTCTTGCTACCTTAACTTTTTCCCCATCATGATAAAGTACTAATTCACCTTTATTAATAGCTACATCTATTTCTGTTTTAGTTAGTCTATCAAAATCTACTACTTCATTTAATGGGGCATAAGTTGCTGAGATAGTCATTGGCGTTCCCGCTAATAAGCCTGCAATACGTGAGCAATATTCTGCTGTTGTATATGCCTTTGTATTAGTAATAATGTTATCACTTGTAAAGTTAATAATACTTTCATGGTCGCCCTTACAATTAGGTAATACTGCTTTCACCTTCTTATCCAATGTTTCATTTAACGACTTGACCCAACTTGCAATACTACTTACATTTTCTTCTTCAATCTGTGGAATAGCTAAGTAGTCCCATCTTAATGCTTCAAGATATTTCATCACCTCACTATAACTTGTTTCTTCCTGTGGCATCACAATCGCTAATACTTTCTTAGGCGGTGTCTGATAACCCATTAAAGCCAATTCTACTTGGCCTTTATTAAACGCATTTAAAGTATCATGGATATCTGCTACTGTTAATACTTCATGATGTTCTATTTCAGTTACATCATCCTTTAATACCAGTGCCACAATCCCTCTTTCACCTCTTTTAATAGCTGTGCCACCTGTTTCTTTAAAATTAATAATTACTGATGGTAAACCCATTCGTCACTTCCTTTCTTTTTATAAATAATATCTCCTACTAATACACTATCAGGCTCATTGCAAGCCAGCTCATAATAGTTAATATCAAAAGTAAATTGATAAATATCACCATCCTCTCCTACTTTTTGAGTACTTGTTTCTTGGATAGTAAACTTCCTATTTTCCACACCTAACACCTGTCCAAATGCTACTTTAAGCTCTTGCATTACTCTATAATTCTCTAGGCTATCTTTTGTATTTGAGAAGTAGTCCACTGTGATAAGTAACTGCTCCTCTTTAATGTTTTTGGTGTGGTTAATACTACTTACTGGCAAAATGCCAATAAAAAAAGAAGGCTTCTTATAACCTTCTTTAACTTCATCACCATATATATGTACACTAGGAAATGCTCCCTTAACAACCATTGTTACTGCCCTTGCAATATCTTGATATAAAACCATTTATTTAAGTCCTTTTATTAATCTATTTACCATACGCTCTACTTCTTTAGGAAACTCTTTTTGATATTCAAGAGCTGTTTGCTCTACCATAAATTTTCCTGCTCTTCGCTTACCTGTAGCTTCACCATTTCTTTTTACAATCTCATGTCCTCGTTCCACTAAATGAAAGTGAGGTGATGTAGACCTAAATTCTACATAAAGGTCTTTACCTGTCCCCTGCACTTTACTCACCTTATAAGACTTTATAAGCTTTCTTTTGCTATCTTCTCCACTATCAGGTGTTTTTGCTTTTACTGCTTTTCTAAAGTTATTTCCCATTCTTGTAAGAAGTATTTCTGACTCATAGGGATAATGTTCTGCTACATAACTTAATTTCTTTTCCAAAGTATCTAAACCTTTTAATTCAAGACTACTACTCATGTTGCCACATTTCACCTTTCCAAGTTGCTGTAATTTCCATGTACGCATGACGCTCCTCAATATCTAGTACCTGATGAATATAAAGTTTTTTACCTTGATAATTAATAAGCATATCTTGATTAATGCCTTTATGATAACGTGTTAAGATTTTATAGGTAGTTTCACTGCTTAATCTTTCTGCTTCTGTCTGCTGATAACCTCTAAGAGGTTCTAAAAATGCCCACACCTTTTTAATTGGTATGGGCTGTTGTATAAGTTGTCCTATTTTATTTTCTACTTCTAAATAGGTTATAAATATTATTCGTTTATTTAGTTTTCCACTATCAAAATATATTTATTTCACCCCTATCAAATCTTATTTTCTAAAATATGCCTCATAACCGCAGATTGCTAATCCTACTATTGTAATAATTAAAGCAATTATAAAAGGTGCAAAAAGGTCATTAACCATCAAAGAACCTGTTAATCCACCTATTCCATTATAATAGCCCGGATTCATAATAGCATAAATAAAACTAAATCCTGAAAATAGTAATCCACCAAGAAATACACATATCCCAAATATTAATTTTTTCATTTTGTTTCCCCCTGTTTTTAGTCTTTATTACAGTATAGCATTTTCTATTAGCATTAATTTAGCTATTTTAAATTTTTTACATCAGATTCATGCTATACCGCCCAATCAAAGACTCCAACATATTATTTATCCTCAAATTAACCCTCTCATTAACAGAAATAGTCCTATTATCATAAAACTCAGCTACCAATACAAGTACTGCAATAGTTAAATCTTCACTATCATCTAACTGCTCTAAGCTCTGCCCTGTATATTTAGCTATATAATCCTTAGCCCCTTCCAAAATAACTTCAATGAGCTTATCATCCTCATCACTATCTTGCCTTAAATACTCCTTCACAAAAGGCACATCAATCTCTGATAATTTCATTAAGCTGCTTTACTCCTAGTTGTTTTGCTCACACCTGAAACTGTTCCAATAACCATAGCCTCACCTAATGCTTTTTTAATATCTAATCTCATATTCGCCTTAATTGCAATCTCATCATTTGCAAAACCATACTCTGTAGACTTTTGAAGTGATAATGCCTTTCTTTCTCCTACAATAAGGGCACGACTTAAATCTCCAAAATAAATAGCTGTTCCTGTACCATTTAGCTCTGCAATATGTTCATTAATAATAACTGGTCTACCTAAAATAGTTGTTTGCATGCCTACTGGTGAACCATTATAAGATGTAACTAATACAGGTTTACCATCTGTAAATTTCATATCAGTTAATGCTCTTGCTGTTTGGTCTGAAATCACCCATGTTGCTGTATTTCTATATCGAATAGGTAATGCAAAGTAAAGTTCTGTTAATGTTTCAGGTGTTAATTGTGTGGGTAGTGTTACTTCTTTTACACCATCTTCTATACTAAAGCTATTTAATCCTTGCACACCATACTCTTCATTTCCTTTTACAATTAACTCATCTAAAGTCATGCTATATGATTCCGCTAACTGTCTTAATAATTCACTTTCCAAGTTATAACCTGTATCTTCTAAAGCTTCTTGTGAGAATGAAATCAATGTACCAAACTTATGTGCTTCTAATTTAATAGGTTTAAAATTAGCTGTTTGTTTGCTATACTCTGCAAGCTCATGCATAGGTACAAACTTTCCTAGTTTATTGGCTTGTACTGGAATTTGGTGCTTGCTATTTCCAAAGCGTTCATGTCTTACTGCTCCATACAAAGGTGATACATAAGCCAATTTATCTAAAATGTAATCTGCAAAAGTTGTCTTACTAATATTTTCTGTTGGTGCATTACTTGATCCAATGGCTTCATTTGAAAATGTGTGCGTTGCATCTCTTAATTCTCTATTGCCAATCTCTAGTTCTGCATCTGCTTTAAGACTTCTAATTTCTTCTGAAATAGTTTTAACTTGCTTTACTGGTTCAGTAGATGATGCTGATTTCTTAATTGTTGTCATTAAGTTTCTAGCTTCTTCTTTTGCTCTAATTGTTTCGTCAATCTGTTTAATCTCTTCTTTATACTCATTTACTTTGTTTAGCTCATCACTTGTAAAGGCTCTTGTTTCTTGTTCTACTGCTCCTACAAGTTCTTCAATCTTTTCAATCAGTTTACTTCTTTTCTCTAATAATAATTTCATCTAGTCTTCCCTTCTAGTCATTAATTTTAGGCATAATAAAAGGACTCCACTTTTTATTTCATGAAGTCCATACTATTTGTTTTTCATTAACCACACCCATGCGTCTATTAGATGTCGCTGCTTCTCATAAGCCTCATTAAAGGTAGGCTCTCCTTCCTGTTCATCTGGTCTACTTCTTTGCTCTATACCTTCTGACCTTACTTGTACTGAAGTTGCAATATAAGCTGGTTCTATCGTTAATAAAGATACTTCCATCAGTTCTATATCCTCTAAAGTACGCTTTGCAATAGGCTCATTCTCTTCCCAAGTATCATTTAAAGTTCTAAAACCAAATGACCACCCTTTTAGATTTCCTTGTTTAGCTTCTTCAATCACATCTTTATCATTAATAGTAGCTCTAGCAAATAGTCCTATATTATCTTCTCTCAGTTCTAGTGTTTGATTAATTGTACTGGCTAACTTATGTCTTACATCGTGATTCAAAAGCATATCAATATTATCTGCTCGGTCTAAAGCTCTTTGAAATACCTGTGGTTCTACCTTTTCAATAAACTTTCCTCTTTCTGAGTACAATTCTTTAGAGTAACGATCCACTGCATTCACGTAACCACTTATTTCTAATGTGCCATCATTTCTTACTTCAATTTGCATCATTTCTCACCTCCTTTCACCATGTCCACACCTTATTACATCATTGTGGTGCATTTTGGTGCATATCTGCATCATTCTGATTATTTTTAGTGTTTTTATTAACCACATCTGCAGCATTTTGCACCACATTAGCATTAGGCTGATTCATTTCCACACCATCTTGTGTAACTTTGGTGTTTGTATTAGGCGTATAGATGCTTCCTGATGCAATATCCATCAAAACATCACCAAGATTAAGCTTTACAAAGTTTAAGGTTTCAATCTCATTTAAATCTTCCTCAAAACGTACCTCAGAAGGAGTCATAAATCCATTCTTAAGAGCTATTTCATAAGCTTTAAAGCGCTTTTCTATATCACCCTTATTAAGTTTCTTCGTATCAAATGCAAAGTAATACTTATCTTTCTCCTCTGTATCTAATAAACACTTATTTAAAACCTTCTCAAACTTATTAAGAATAGGCATAATCGCTAACTTTACAAAGGCATCCCATACATCATTCGGTATGCTAGAATCAAACATATTAACTGGCACATTAAAGAGCCTGCATATATCTGCATCAATAGCTGACTTACTTTCTATCATCTGCATTTCTTGTCCTGTTTGCTGTAACTCATGATATGTAATACCTTCATTCAAAACAATACAATCATTATTCTTCTCATAAAGCCTTTTCCATGCCTTCTTAAGCTCTGCAATGGCATCTGCTGTAAGTCGCCTTGTACTTTGCAAAACACCTCTTTTTACACCACCATTACTCATAGTTCTTGTAGTATAGTCCATATTATCTAGAGCTTGTTTTAGGATATCGTTGCACTCAGCTACAATTCCTCTGCCTTCTACACCATTAATACTGTTCTTAGTGCATATCATAAAGTGACTTATATCATAAGGTATACCTTCTAAAAGTAAAGTTACCTGTTTCAATATGACTCCTGGTGTAAATAACAAGCTAATCTTATCAGTGGGAATATAATGTAATTTCCTTTCTGCTTTAATTCCTTGCCCTTCAATATAAACATAACAAGCGCCCTCTAAAAGATAATCTCTCACCATAGCCTTCTTAAGCTCATCACCTGTCATAAAGTCATTTGGCTCATCATTTAAAAGGCTTACTCGTTTATCACCTTTTACTTCCTCCACACTACCCTCATATTCTTTGTATAGCTTGATTTCTAAGTTACCTATAGTATTTGCTATAAGCTCCACATTAGCGTACACAGAAGGCAAACTGATAGCTTGTGCTCTATTTACTGCAAGTGACTTTTGTTCTTCTGCTTCTAATAATAAATCTAGCTCTTGTGGTATTATTTCTCTATTTTGCCTAATAAAAAAATCCCTTAAGCCCATTTTTCTTCACCTTGGACTAAAGAGATTGCTTCCTCAATTCTTTGCCTTGCTATATTAAAATATTTTTCATCTAGCTCCATACCAATAAAACGTCTGTTTGTATTTACACAAGCCACACCTGTGGTTCCTGATCCCATGCAATTATCTAATACCACCATTTCCTCATCTGTATATGTTTTTATCAGATACTCAAATAATGAAACTGGTTTTTGCGTAGGATGATAACCACGCTCAGACTTAAACTCCAATACATTATTAGGATAATTAGTCCATTGTGGCGTAAATTCACCATTCAATGTATCTCTATAAATCCAATCATCACGCTCCATTTTCTTTCTTACTTTTGGCTTAGGATTTTCTATTGCTACTAACCCTTGTGGATTATACTTAGGCATCTTTTTATAAAATACACAAATATCTTCAACCTTTCGCATAGGTTGATATTTTGCAAAACAAAAACCTGTTACCATATTTTTTAACCAGTACCAATTATATTTATAATGTTTTCTATTGCTTTCAATGAGCTTTGTAGTAAATGGCTGTGCTGACGTTAATACAACCACACCATTCTCCTTAATAATTCGCATATATTGCTCCCATAGCTTGTCTAAAGGAATAATTGAATCCCATTTACATTCTGTTGTTCCATATGGCAAATCGCATAAAATCATATCTATGCTCCCATTAGGAATATCTTCCATTAATTCTAAACAATCACCTTGATGTAATTTGTACATTTTATCTCCTTTCTCCTAAAATACTTGCACTACAAAGTCTTCTTGTAGCATTTCTTGTTCTTGTAAATACAATGCATTAATAAGTGCTGCCACCATATCAATCTTACCTGTAGACTTTTTCTTATTTACATATCTATTAAGATTTGTATCATATAAACATCTTGCATTTGCAAAATTAATTTCTAGCAATCTATTACTTTCATATCCAAACTTCTGCGTTAAGACTAATTCTTCAAGTAGCTTTGTAGGACTATGTAATACACTTGAATGTTGTTTTAATTCTGTAGTTTCATAACCGTTATTTTCAAGCTTTTGTGCTGTACTTAAACAGTTATATCTATCAAAAGCTATACCCACTATTCTCACACCATATTTATCTTCTAAACCTAAAATAAAATTTTCTATAAACCCATAGTCCACTACATTTTCACCACACCCAAAGCAATTGCCATTTCTAATCATTGCTCTGTAATCAACCTTCTCTATTCGAGTTTTTTCGTCTATACGATCATTAGGCACAAAAGCCCACACATTCGCATATACTTTGCCATCTTCTTCTGTTACCATTGCTACTGCACAGTTATCTGTTGTCATGGCAAGGTCAATGCCTAAATAAACATCTCTACCACACCAATCAAATGGCTCTTGTAATCTACATTTCTTTACTTCTTCTGTTGGGATATAAGTCTCTCCAACATCACCATCTAGCCAGATGTTTAGGTGCTTACATTTAAATGAGGTTAATTTAGCACCCCCCATTTCAAGTGCTTTTTTATATTCACTTTCTAGGTATTCTCTACCATCCTCTAAAGTACTTTGTAAAGGATTGGCCTTCATGAAATTCTCTACTACCATTTCATCTTTCTCATCTAGGCTATAGAGCATTGCAAAGAGCTTCTCATCATCAACCACACCATCAATTACTTTCTTGCTGTAATCTGTCCATTCTAGGAAAGGATTTTGCGTGTTTGGATAACTGGTAGAAATTAATATTAAAAGCCTATTTTGTACTGATAGCATACCTGAGGTCATGGATTCGATAAGCCCACCATCTTTAGCAGCACCTACCTCATCTATACAAGCGGCAGACACTCTTAAGCCATCAGTAGTGTTAAAATCACTTGATAATGCTTTAAGTGTGTTCTGATTCAGCTTACAAGTAATTACATCCCTTTTAATATCAAACTTATCTCTAATAATAGGGCTACTTTCAATAAGTTTTTTAGTTTCTCCATAAACAATTTTTGCTTGGTCTCTTGTATTGGCACATAAATAAAACTCTGAGTACTTTGGTTCTAGTATCATAAGAATAATCATTACCAATGCACTTCCAACTGACTTACTATTTTTACGTGCCAACCATAATAAACAAACTTCGTATCTGCGTTTTTCAGGCTTGTCCTTTCTCTTCCAACAAAAAATATTTAATATGAAGAAATACTGATAGCCCACACAAGCCTCATATAATGATTGGCCCGCTACTGCTCCAGTCGCAAAATTAATCAGCTTCATAATATTAATTATCTTGTCAGCTACATCATAATCAAAATAATAAAAAAGCTCCTCTTGATGATCTATCTCATAAAGGAACTTCTCACATATCGCTTTTATATATTTATTTGTTGGGAACTTACTATCTAATACATCTACTGCATACTGATAAGCTTTTGATTCTTTAAAACTGTTATAATCTATTAGCTACCACCACCTTGAATAATTCTAAGTAATGGATCTTGCTGTTCTTTCTCCACACCTGCATTAATATTGGCAAATTTAGCTCTTGCTTGTGGGCTTAAGCTTAACTCATTGCACAATCTAAAAAACTCCTTCATATAGGAGTCTTTAACTTTCAAATATGCACTTGGTTTACCTTCTTTATTAATCACACCAAACTCATTAATGTGGCGTTCGCATTCTTGTATTCTATCTATACTTATAGCTGCCTGAGCTAGAATATAAACATCTATATTTCCTAATATGCCTGATGGCTTAAGGTAATCCACTATAGCCATAAACTTTTCTTCCTGTTCTTTAGATAAAAAAGAAGGTGGCCTGATATCATCAGACTCACCTCTAAGTTTTGCTTCATATTCAATTCGTGCATCTATCTCATCTTTACTCATATGTCCTGTTCTTGTTGTTATGCTCTTTGTTGGGCGAGCCATGATATCACCTTCCTCTCTTTCAATAATATATTTTTACTATTACTGAATACATTTCGTAAAATGTTCAATTACCATTTCAACTTTTTGAGCAAATCCATCAGCACTAGCAACGACAAGCGTACCTGCTGTAATCATTTGCTTTAGCTCTTCCAACTTTCTTATTCCTCTTTGTATCCATGATACTTTAGGATTATCTTGCATAGTTTGTTCTTGAGCAGCAACAATTAAGTCCTGATAATCCTCCTTTTCTTGATCACTTAAAGAGCTCTCACCAATGACTTCTAATATGTTCTCTATTGCTGGTTTTATATCTTCTCCTCCCAATGAGTTATTTTGTACTGCATTAATATCTCCTGAACCTTGATGTTGATTAAACTGTGCCCCATTTTCCACCTTTATATTATTTACAATACTACGTCCTAAATCCATAACTTTCCCCTCTCTTATTCTATTATTTAAAGTATTAATCTCTTCCTCTGACATTTCCTCTATATCTTCATTAATATTAATTGCCTCTTTAATAACATCTTTACCTTTTGATGATATTCTTACATTTTGCCAAAATATGTCTATTATATTATGGTGATACTTTGGATCAATCCACCCTCCTTTAATAAGTGCCTGTCCATTAAATAATAAATAACCTTCTTTTTCCAGTCTATCAACAGCGAAAAAATACTCTTTTTTAAAATCGGTTATTTCTTTTTCACCCCTACGTGAAGCTATACTTGGATTCGCTTCATGTTCATATTCCATTTTATATACATCTAATAATATCTGAATATCTAACTTTTCAATTCCTGTTAATTTCATTAAAACACCCTTCCTTATGTTTACTTTATTTAAGCCATAAATCACAAGCACTTCTATTGTAAAATTTTCATTTTAGGCATTTTATATCTCTAGTTGGGGGCACGTGGTCTTTTAGTTGTCAGACTAATTCAAGACAACTAGTAGGGGGCTACATATTTTTAGAACTCTATTCATTTATTAAAACGTCTATTACGTTGTATGTTTCATCATCTATTTTTTCAATTTCAACAATGAATGTAGTCCTTATTTTCGCCCCAAAGCCATTCTCTGCATCAACATATGAAATAACTTGAAACTTATTACCTGTTGCTTTATTTATTTCCTGTCCATAATAACTAAAAGGAAATTTAGCTGTAGATGGACTTTTTAATCTTTTTTTTACTTCTGCTATTGCTGCTGTCCATGCAAAAGCCTTTTCTTCATCATTTGCTGTCAATGTATATGCTACTTCATTTGATTCTTCATCAATTGTCGACGTATAATTTGACTCCTCATTTTGGGTATTCTCCTCATACATATGAGCATAATATTTTTCACCATCACAGATTAGTGCCATAGTACCTACATCAATATCAATTCCTTTTTTATAAATACCTTTATCATAATCATTATGTATTAATTCATACATACATACAATTTCCTTTTTTTCTTGCTCATCTAAATCTTGAAATGAACTATCTACCTCAGTATCCATATAGATGTGTGAACAATGCCCTAGAATTGGATCTTCTCTCTTATTTTTCATTGCAATATTAAAGCCTTTTACCTCCAAATTATACTCCGCTAAATGATTCTTCACATTTTCCTTAAAAACTTCTACTTGTCTTTTTTCTAATATGCTTATTTTAATAAATCTAATACCTGATAAAAATAACTTACATGATATAATTGCAACTATTATTATTAAAATAATACTTCTTTTCTTAGTTTCCTTCATATATCCTTCTCCCACTTATTAGTTAATCTTACCAATCCACCACACTACTATCACCAATCTGCAAATTACACACCCTACAAAGCACTGTAATATTATCTTCATCCAATCTTAACTCTGGATAATCTTTAAATGACTTTATATGGTGACCTTGCAAATTTTCAGTAGTAATGATTTTCCACTTACTCCAACATCTCTCACAATAAGGATGTTCTTTTACTTTCCTATTGCGTAATTTCTGCCAAGCATATGATGAGTAAAATTTACGTTTCTCAGGTGAAATATTTCTGTTATATGTAGTGCTTGTCCTACAAGTACAAGTTTTGTTATATTCGATTGTCTTTCCACATTTACTGCATATTTTCTTCATGTTGTCCTTATATATGTATTTATATACTAAACTATTTTAATATTATATTCAATATGTCATATTAAACAAAAAAGCTCCTAACCTTTTACAGTTAAGAGCCTTCATCTTAGGAGTGTTAATAATGACTTACA